>JACDDR010000071.1 GCA_013816895.1 Bacteroidota bacterium | reverse complement strand
GTTTTATCTGGCTCGCCCAATAGCCGAAAAAGGAATCAAAGTGCCCCTCTACAATACTGTACAAATTGGGTTGCTTGGTGCCTGCAGTGGTATTAACATAATGATCTTCAAGCGTGATCATTGGAATATAACCTTCCTTGATTACCTTATTTATTCTTTCTACTGATGGATAATGGTTGTGATTATTTCCACCGTCAAAAGCAAAAGACTGAAAAAAATGAACTACACCCATTTTCTTTTCAACCGGTTTAAAATTGTTTTCGAATGCAAGAGCGATATTTGAGAAGTTGGCAGAATTGCCTTCTTCCGACCATGCACCCAGGCTGCAAAAGGCATCCGGAACTGGTACTGGTGGATCAAAAATAGAGGTGCCTGTAGGCAGTTTACCTTTTGAAAAGGAAATAAAATCGAAATAAAGGATATGCTTTGTTTTTAGAAAATCTACTTCCGGAAAACTCATTATAAAACTAAACAGTTTCCCGGTTTTGTATCCAACATTAAAGGTTCCATCTCCACCTGCATTGCCATCTTTAAATTTATTCAGAGGAATTGAAACAAGTTGCCATCCCCTTTTTACTTCGAGTATATGCAAATACCACCACGTATCATCCATTTCTTTCTGATAAGCGTGATCACTGTTGTCATCCTCCTGAAGGTCAATTTTTATTTTTGTTGCAACCTGGCCATCATAATTGACATAGAAATTAAAGTAATCTGCGGTTGCGTCCAATTCTACATTTATACTTGACCCCTTCCCCCAGCCTCCATACTCACCTTTTCCAAGGGATTGCACTTTCACGCACGTTGATCCCGAATATGCATTTTTTGGCGAGGCCGCATGAATTTTTTGATCTACCTGCACCATTACATTACCAAAACCAAAAACACCATTTGATTTCAGTTCTGACGTTCCTTCCGTCATTCCCTCAAAGTCTTCGATCAAATATTTTAACTGGGCCTCAACGCGACCATTTAAAAAACTAAATAAACAGAATAGAAAAAGTGTCTTTCTCATTTTGGTTCGGGTTAATTTTTCTCCGTTTGACTGGCAACTACCAAATCCAGTTCAAAGTAACTTTAAAATTACCGTCGAAAAATCCATATTCAGGATACAGATTCTTTTTTCCGGGAAACCTGTTAATTGCCCAGTTGCCATAAGTAATGGAAGCGCGGAAGGATCGCCAGTCGAAGTAACCGAATCCATAAGAATAATCAGGGTCCCAGGGCAGCTGCCTGTACATTGGATCAAAATAATAATAAGCGGCCCCTTCTACATATATATTCCAGAACAATGTCAAACGGCAACTAATACCCGCTGTAGGCTTTCCCTCATAATGTACCACTTCATTCTCATCCCGGTATCTGAATGCGTACCTCACAAAAGGAACGAATTTAATACTGGTTGTACTGTCTAACCTGATTTTTTTTACAATGCGATCCGGTACATTCGCGTTAAAAGAAAGAAAATAATATCCCTCTGAAAATTTTTCCATAAACTGGTCGATATTATCCGTGTATTTATTATTGATATAATTTTCATAGCCATAATTAAATCGGTATGGCCGCCAGTTATACCTCCCGATCGAATAAGAATAATCCGCGATCCACCGGGCTGCCGCCCTTTTATTGAAATCAACGTAAAATGTTGAATTAAAACTGAATTCCTCAAAAAATCGGATGCGCGTAAAAAAACCAAGGGCGTTCCTGAATTCACTTTTTGTTCTTAACCCATCGTTAATTAAAACGCGCTGAACGTTGTAATTTATGCTTCCGCTAATTCTGTTGCGGCCAAGCAGGAATTTATCGTTGTGAAAAACATCCCGGAAGTCTTTCATATCCTTAAACTTTTTTACCCTGGCAGTACGCATATAATATAAACCACGAGGAGCTTCATCTACTACAATCTGAGATGTTACATTATTAATTATAAAGCTTAAAAGAAAAACAAAAAGAAATTTGCCAGGTAATGAATTCGCAACTTTTGACATCATATTTTTATTGAATTATTTTTTATTTATTTAGTTCCTTTTTGCGCGCAATGCTCAATCATATAATTATAAGCTTCATCGCAGCCATATCTCACCGCTTTGGAAAGATCCTCACAGGCTCCCCATTTATCACCGGTTTCAAATTTAGCTATGCCTCTGTGGTAATAAGCCTTTTCGAAGTCGGGCTTATATTCTATTGCCAAATCATAATCTGCTATCTCGCCTTTTCTGTCTTCCAATTTATTTTTAACAAGGCCTCTTTCAAAATACCCTAAAGCGCAATCGGATTTTTGGTCAATGCATTTGGTAAGATCCTCCAAAGCCGATTTATAGTCTTTCAAATCCGCCTTCAACATTCCCCTATTAAGATAAGCAGTATAATTATTGGCCTGCATACTTAACGACTGGCTGTAATCTTCGAAGGCGCCTCTGAAGTCATTTAACCTGCATTTAACATTGCCTCTCCTCACATAAATCTCCGCGTCTGGCTTTAATTGAATTGCCTTACTAAAATCATTAAGCGCCGAACGATAATCTTTAAGGTCATAATTTATCATTCCCCTGTTAAAATAGGCGTCGCCGTATTCCTTGTCAAACGCGATAGCCTGGTTGTAATCCAAGAGGGCCTCCTTATCGTTACCCATCAGCGATTTTACGATCCCTCGGCTATTATATGCCTTTGCGTCATTTGGCCTGAGTGAAATTACTTTATTGATGTCTTCCAATTCACCTACATAATCACCGTCCAATCCCTTGATAATGCTCCGGTTATAATAGGCATCCGCGTACCTCGGGTTTAACCGGATAGCAACATTAAAATTTGCCATTGCTGCTTTAAGGTTTTCAAGAGCGGCCAGTGTAAGCCCTCTGTTGAAATAAGCTTCATATGATTCTTCCCAGGAAAGTTTTTTGAGTTTCAACGCGTGATCAAAATCTTTGAGGGCGCTTTTGTAATCAAGGAGTTTGTTTTTTGAAAATGCCCTGTTCATATACGCCAATGCAAATGTAGAATCTACCTGCAAGGCTTTATTAAACCATGTTATTGCTTCGCCATATTCGCCCGAATTATTTTTTGCCAGCCCCATTTCATAATAAGATAATAAAACTGAATCCGGATTAGAAACCGGTGTGGTGTGCGTATTTAAAGGAAATAAAGGAGGTGTTTTAAACTTACAGCTGCTCGAAAAAGTAAATGTAGACAATATCATAAAAAATAAAATAAATATGTTTATTTTTTTCATTTTTTTTATTTATAAAAATAGACACCAAGCGATAAGGCAAGGAGTATCAACAGGAAATAACCCACCGACTTGAGCGATGGTTTACCCTGGGGAATAAAAAAAGGCTTTGTTACATTTTTGCGTGATAAAAAGGCTTCCAGCCTCCTGATGATCTCATCTGGTCCCTGTGTATCTTTAAAAACATAATCTGAAGCGCCTGCATTCAATAATTTAGAAGCGAGTTTTTCATCGTTACTATTCATTAGTATGATAATGTGAGCCCGCGAATTATTCTTTTTTATTTGTCGGATTGTATCCGAACCATTCATAACTCCCGACAGCGAATGGTCAAGAATCACTACTTCCGGTTTCAGCGACAGATTTTTCAGACAATCTTCTTCTGATTTAAACTCATAGAATTTGAAAACAATATCTTTTGAAAAAATATAATCAAGCATCTTAACAAAAATGTTGTCATTTTCAACGACAAATATTGGGATTGGCGGTTGCGGTGTATTCATAGTCTGTTCTTCAAAATTAGGTACTGTTTGTTTTTAAGTTTGGCTTATTCGTTTACCCGGTATTTTGAATAGCCTAAACCCAGATATTCTGTCTTCGCAAATTTGTGCTTTGACCACTAAAAAATTCTCCCGGCTTTTTACACCGGGAGAGTTTTTAAATTATGACGGGAAAAACACTTTGATCTTATCTCTGCCAGGTGTTTCAGCGTGGTCGCGCTCCTGTGTTGGCGCATCCGGATTTTTTTCAACCGTTAGTGTAAAATCTTTGTTTTCCCAGGTTCCGGCGTCGTGCCAATGAAACGTAAAACTTATTTCCTGGTCATGTTCTAATGCAGTAGTAGCTAGATCCGCATAAAAAATACCAAGACCTGTATCAAGTGTCACAACTTCAGAAAATGTTTGCCAGTTATCGGATGTCCATTTTACTGTTGCGCAGGCAAGGGTTTGCACACGAAGCATTTTATTTTTTGGAATATGTTTATAGCGACTGCTGAAATTCCAGATAAAAACATTTGACGTCTTTTTGTCAACCACATAGCGTTGCGAAACCTGTTGCGGCATGTCGAATATTTGTTTAGCTTTTAAAGAACGGCAGAGTTTAATGTATTCAGAATGCGCCCAGGCCAATGGCATTGCGGATCCTGAGGCCTTTCCAAAATAAAGTTCCAATTCAGGAATATCATCTGAATCCCAAACTTGTTCAGGAAACATGCCCGCTTCATTCGCATAATTCTCGAATGTTTTTAAAAGCTTTTCAGCATATGCATAGTTCCCAGCCGCTATTTCATAATGGGCGCGTTCGCCTGTGAGCAGAGGCCATGGTCTGCCAATGCCAGTGCCGTTGTAAGCCTGTCCATCCGCTTTTTCACCGTAGCCATCGCGATTATACCGGTACCAAACCGGTCCGTATGAAGGATGCTCCATTTTCAGAGTAGCATCTATTACTTTAATTGTATTCAATATTTTAGGATCATCGGCAGATCTTAATCCAAAGCGCACAAGAGCGAGCGCATCCGGACTTACCATTTCGCTGGCAGGGCAGATGTTTTCACCTTTGGGCCTGTTTTGTATCGTTAACAAACCATTGCCGTGTTCGATATCAAAAGTTTCCTGGGCATTTATGCGTACATAATAACCATCCACCCCCACAAATTTTGCGAGATCGGAACCGGTAACATAGGTCCAGCGTTCAATGTTTGCATTCCACGAATCGGCCGTTTCTCTTAAAAAGACCGCAACCTGCGGCTCATTATTTAATTCAGCATGCTCAGCCGCTATAAGCAAAGCGGAAATTTCAACCGCAAGCGTAAATGTGGAATAGCCCGCATTCTCTTCCCAACGGTCCTGATTGGTAATTGGGCCGTAGTTTACAAGATAGCTTGCTGCCTTTCGGATCATAGGCCAGAAGTGTTTAATGTCCTGTTCTGAAAATTCCGTTTCTCTGTTAACTAGATCTACCAGCATAATCGGCAATGCGGTCTGATCCATCTGCACACCTTTCCAGTAAGGTTCTCCGTCCAGCCACATATTTTGCACCCAATGACCATCCTCTTCCTGGGTTACCATCAAATAATTTAAAACCCGCCGCGCATCTTCAAAAGCTCTTGCGGCGAGTAACCCTCCCGCAGTCTGCACCATATCCCTTGGCCACACGAGGTGGTATCCGCCTAAATCATCATCACCTTTATTAAATCCCCACGGAATAGAAAGCGAGGCAATTAATCCGCCCGGATGACGCTTTGATTCATGCACCCTCAGCATGGTGGCACTTATTTTAAAATAATTCAGCCCCGCATTCTTTTTTGAAAGTTCAATGGAGTAAAGTTTCTTCTGCCATTTCTGCCATTCAGAAATAAATTGCGTTTTAGCGCTGTCAAAATTTTCGAAAATACTTGCCCTGGCTCTTTGTCCTGCTTCTTCTGGATTTCTTCCGAAACCGAGTGCCACTACAAAACTGTTATTGCTTATTTCATCCAGATCCACTTCTGCTATTAACGCTACGTTTCCGTTTTCGGCACGCTTAAACTCCCAGCGCATTTCTTTATGCTGATATAAGTCCTGCCATCCATCGGATGAGCCAACAAAGCCCGCCGAGGTTTTTTTCCATGGCGTTGAACACGCTAAAGCCAGAGAAAAATCTCCACGCTGCGCGAATAACATAGGAACGCCTTTGTAATCGCCTACCCACGCAGTATTACCGGCACCGGAGTTACCCAGATGCGGAGCGAGGAGTATGAATAATTTAAAATCTTTTCTTTTTTTGTTGGTTGGAAAAAACTGCACTCTTTGCAAAAGCGTATCACGAGACGGATCTGAAATTACTTCCTTTTCCAATCGATAATAATGGTTATGGCATGAATTGGTAATATGATAACCCGGTACATCTTTTGCTATATGCTTAATATGGTGAGAAGTGTTTCTCTTTTCTTCTGAAAAAAAGTCTTTTCCATTGGTTACTATAAAACTGAGATCTCTCGTACAGGCCTGGTCTACCTGTGGATAATATATTTCGTTGAGTATACCGTGGCTGATGGAGAACCAAACTTTACTCCTGGCATTATACGACGTTCCCACGCCGCTTTTTGCGCTCGATGTCCATCGCGCTTCATTTCCTGGCCAACCAAAAGCAAATTCTTCTTTCCTGTACATATTAGTTCGGTAAAATTGTAGATTATTATTTCTTAGTTAATTTTTTATCACTTCCCTTTTTATTAGGAGTTTTGCTGCCTTTTTCAGTTGAACTTTTTTTCTCATTTTTATTTTCCTTGTCATTACTATTTTCTTCTTTGGTTGGAATACTGTTACCGGTATTTTCACCTGTAAGGACGGACGGACCTGAAAGATCATCAAAGTAGTAGGTATCTGAAGTTGAAGAATTAGGATTAAAGAGTAAAACAACCTGATCTATTTGTGTGGCGGAAGTTTCGCTTCCTTGTGGAATCTGAGAAAATTTAAATTCAAGTTCCTCCCATTCGTTACTTTTGGTTGTATAGGCCTGGTACTGGCTGTGGGTGCCGGCCGGATAATCGTTATTTCCTCTTTTACTACCCAAAAGAATTTCTACTAATGTACCTGCCGGCGCGCTGGTATATACTTTCAATTTAAGTTTTGGAGGAATGCCAAGGTATGTTGCGAAGGCGTCTACACCCGTGAGCTTTTGAGGAAGGTTCATTTTAATATTCGCGAATTTTTTTGCGGCATTTCGTACATATAAACCACATTTTACGGATCCATTCACAGAATTCGGCGCGGGATTTTTTGCAACAGTGTCCAGCACCCCGGTTCTTTCCCCATAATGTAACGCTTTAGTGCCTTCAAAATTATCATAAATCTGAAGCGAGGATTGCCCAGTGAGAGTGGAATTAAAAAACAACCCTGAAAAAATTAAAATGCATATTTTGACTACACTCTTGTTGTTATTTGCTCCCATACTTTTTCGTTAAGATTGATAATATCTACAAAGCTAAAAATGAAAGAGGTCAGTAGGGGAATAATTCGGTAGTGCGGGGTTTTAAATAGCCAAAAGTCCTAAATAGTGGATTAACAAAAAGCGGTTTGGACCACTTTATTTAAAATCAGCTTTAATATTTTTCCAGGGCCACAATTTCCTGTTGTAATTCCTTATATGCCATCGCGCATATTTTTTCAATTGAATCTACCAGTTCTTTAATCAGTGCGGGGTTGCCTTTTTTAATTGCCATTTCCTGGATGGTCTTTGCCATTTCGGCATATTCCTCGCTTATACCCATCGTAGAAAACGAAGGAAGAATAGAATGAGCCGCGGCTTTTAAATCACTCCAGTTTCTAGTGTCAAGAGATTTCTTCATTTTTGCAATGAGCTGAGGGGTTTCCTCCAGGTACACTTTTATCATTTCGGTGATCATATCCGAATTGTTTTTTGTAAGCTGTTTTAAAAAATCAAGATTAGTGCATTTTTCACCTGCTGTCTGGGGCTCTCTGTCGGTTCGTATAGCCATCTTTGAATTTATCCTTTTCAGGTACTTATTCAACTTTTTATAAAGTAATTTATCATCAATCGGCTTTGAAATATAATCATTCATTCCCACCGCTTTACATTTTTCGACATCCGCTGTAGTAACATCAGCCGTTAACGCGATGATCGGCACATCCAGCTTTAGTTCATTACGAATATATTCTGTTGTTTCGTATCCGTTTTTTTCCGGCATCTGGAGGTCCATTAACACGATATCGTATTTATTGTGTGTGAGTTTTTCGATTGCAATTCTACCATTGGCCGCAATGTCCATCTGGAAGCCATATTCTTCAAGCAGGGTTTTCATCAGGAGCTGATTTAAAACCACATCTTCCGCCACCAAAATTTTTATATTTCCCGCGCCATTTTCAATAATAACATCATGATCGCTTTCTTTTTCTACTTTTTCAGTGGTTTTTTTAAATGTAAGTGTAAAGCTGAATGTAGATCCTTCTCCAACTTTACTTTCCACTTCAATACTTCCTCCCTGTGACTCTACTAATTGTTTGACAATTGCGAGCCCTAGGCCGGTACCTCCGTACAAGCGCGCTGTTCCGCTGGTGGCCTGTTGGAAATTATCGAACACACTGCTGATTTTATTTTCAGGAATTCCAATTCCGGTGTCGGTAACCGAAAATTTGATGGTGGCACTTTTATCATCTTCCTCTAAACGCTTAACGGTAATTGTTATAGATCCTTCAGTAGTGAACTTAACTGCATTGCTGACAAGGTTTAAAATAACCTGGTGCAAACGCACCGGATCGCCCTCTAAAACCTCAGGAATGGAATTATCGTATTTTTTTATCAGTTGAATATTCTTTTCATGAATTTTGGTTTCAAATAAATGAATCATCGCATAAATGGATGCTGACAATTTAAAAGGAATACGTTCAAACGACATTTTACCTGCGTCCACTTTTGCCAGATCCAGAATATCATTAATAAGTACTATAAGCGCGTCACCCGAAATTTTTATTGCACTAACGTATTCCTTTTGTTTCTCGGTAAGTTCTGATTTTAGCACGACCTTTGTAAAACCAATAATTGCATTTAAAGGCGTTCTTATTTCATGACTCATGTTAGAGAGAAACTGCTGTTTGGCTTTTACGGCCTCTTCAGCGGCCCTTTTCGCGCGTTCCGCGTTACGTTTTGCATCAATTAAATCATTTTCAAACTTTTTGCGTGCGGTTATGTCCCTTGCTACAATAACAACTCCGAGTACATTGCCACGGTCATCTTTGTAAACAGAACCGTTGAATAAAACATCGGTAAGTTTTCCATCCTTATGCCTGATTGTAAGTGGAAAATCCACAACAAAGGATTTTGCAAACACTTCTTCATACACCTGCCTTGCCTTTTCCCTATCGGTGAAATAATCAAAGAAGTCCGTGCCGGTGAGTTTCTCGCGCGTGATTCCAGTGATGTTGGAAAGAGCGTCGTTCATATCGGTAATCTTACCTTCCGAATTAATCGTGATCAATGGATCAAGACTAGCTTCAATTAAGCTGCGTGAATATTTTGATAAAAGTTTTTCCCTTGCTACCACCACTACGCCTAAAACATTTCCTTTTTCATCGGTGTATACCGATCCGTTAAAAAGAACATCGGTAAGTTTGCCATTTTTATGCCGGATGGTTAAAAGGTAATCTACAATAGATCCTTTTTCGAAGATCTCTTCGTACACTTCCTTAGCTACTTTGGGCTTTGTAAAATAATTGAAAAAATCCGTACCTGTAATTTGTTCCCGCGGAATACCAGTGATACGGGTAAGGGCATAATTCATATCGGTTATTTTGCCTTCTGAATTGATGGTAATGAGCGGATCGAGAGTAGCTTCGATCAAACCTCTTACATATTGTGATTGCTGCTGAAGTTTCTCATTGAGGGTTTTCATGTACTCGCCCTGCATAATTAATTCGTGATTCTTTTTGTAAAGCTCAACGAATATGGAAACTTTTGCTTTTAAAATTTCGGGGGAAACTGGCTTAACCATGTAATCCACGGCTCCTGTTTTATATCCTCTGAAAACATCTTCCTGGTTGGAAGTATCGGCTGTAAGAAAAATGATGGGAACATGTTTTAGTTTTTCTCTTTCACGGATTAGGGCTGCGGTTTCAAAGCCGTCCATCACCGGCATCTGAACATCCATTAAAATGATCGCAAAATCATGACCATGCATTAAAACTTTTAAGGCGTCTTTACCCGAATGCGCTTTTACGAAACTGTAATTTTCATCAGCCAGCATTGCTTCCAGCGCGATGAGATTCTCTTCCCTATCATCCACCAGTAAAATCTCCACCCGCTCTCCAGCATTCATGTATCAGATTAAAAACCGGTTAAATAAGATTCAGCTTTTTTAGTAATTCTTTTTTAAACTGCTCCCCTATTGGCAAAGGATGTTTTCCAATGTAGGCAGTGCTTTCTTCAATGTTATCAATATGATTCAACGAAGTGATATAAGAACGGTGCAAGCGGTAAAATTTATCCTGGGGTAATTTCTCCTCAATACCTTTTAGTGTGATGTGCACTGTGTAACGTTTTTCATCTGTAAAAATATTCACGTAGTCACCCAAAGCCTGAATGTATTTAATTTCGTCTATTTTAATTTTTGCCAGGATATTGTTGGAACGGGCGAAAATATATTCTTTATCCTTTTTTACATTGCTGGTTTTCTTTTGATTGCTGTCAAATAATTCTTTTGCGCGGGAAACGGCCATGGTGAACCTTGACAAACTCACAGGTTTGATGATGTAATCGGCAACATTAAGCTCGAAAGCTTCTATGGCATAATCCTTCTTAGCCGTTATAAGAATGATGATAGGCCTTTTCTCAAGGTTTTTCACTAATTCTACTCCGGTCATTCCAGGCATTTCAACGTCCAGGAAAACGAGATCGATGTCTTCGGTTTTAAGAAGATTAAACGCTTCGATAGGGTTTGAGCACTCGTGCTTCAACTTTAGGAATTCCACCTGTTCTATCATCATACGGATAGCCGTCCTGGCCATCTTGTTATCGTCAACTACAATGCAATTCATTTAATTAGTTTTAACGTTTTTTATTTCTTGGATTATATTGATAGTTTAAAATATCGTGCCAGCTATCGGTAAAGGGCATTTTTTAATAGCTATAACCGTTTGGTCGCGTATGCCAACCCCGTTGGTCGATAGTATTTGCTTACTTTCCACCATTTGAGTTCTTACTGCCATTTAAAGATGGGCCCGCGAGATCGTCAAAATAAAAGATCTCGCTGGTATTCATGTAGGGATTGAACAGCAAAGTAACCTGATTAATTTCGGAGGGAGAGGTTTTGCTGCCAGGAGGTATTTGAGAAAATTTAAATTCCAGTTCCTCCCACTTTCCTGATACGGTTGTAAAGGCCTGGTACTGACTGTGAGTACCTTCTGGGTATGCGTTCCCGGTATTCTTACCCAGATGGATTTCAACCAGCGTGCCCACTGGAGCAGAAGTGAAGATCTTTAGTTTAATTTTTTTGGGAACGCCCTGATATGTGGCATATTGTTCTGCCTCCGAAAGAATTCCCTGCAGGTTCATCTTGATGTTATCGTACCGGATTCTGCTCCGTGAATACATAGCACATTTTTCGGAAGGATTAACTTTATCCTTTGATGGATTAACAAAGGCAGAATCCATTTTACCTCCTTTTTTAAGATTGTAATGCACCATCGATCCGCCTTCAAACGTATCGTATATCTGCTGACTATAAAGGCTCTGGCTATAATTTATCAATACATACATGAGTATGGTTTTTTTGCAAAAGGAAGTAAGACAAGTATAGATAGATTTTAAATTCATCTTATTAAATCTTATATTTTTCCATCCAATAATATGCCATACAGCCTCATCATTCCGCAGAACAAAAAGAAACAACGAGAAAATAAATGATTTATCACCCTTTTTTTTTGAGGACTTGGCGATAGTAAAAGAGTTCTTACCGAATAAAGAAAAGAAGAACGGCGCATTCAATTAATTTAGCATCCTAAATAAAACAAAAACCATGAAAATTATTGTCCCGATGGCCGGAATGGGCAAGCGCATGAGGCCTCACACACTTACAACACCTAAACCTTTAATTCCTATTGCCGGGAAATCCATCGTACAACGTCTTGTGGAAGATATAGCCGGAGCCTGCTCTGAAAAAGTGGATGAAGTTGTTTTTATAATCGGGCGATTTGGAAAAGAAACGGAAGATAATCTAAAAAAAATAGCTTCTAACCTTGGCGCCAAAAGTACAATCCGCTACCAGGACGAGGCTTTAGGAACTGCTCATGCCATACTTTGCGCAAAGGAAGCTCTTGAAGGAAAAATAGTTGTGGCTTTTGCAGATACCCTGTTTAAAGCAGATTTTAAAATGGATGGAACACAGGATGCCATCATCTGGGTTCAAAAAGTGGAAGACCCTCGTCCTTTCGGCGTAGTGAAAGTTAACGAAAATAACATTATCACAGAATTTGTAGAGAAACCTACACAGTTTGTTTCCGACCTTGCCATCATTGGAATTTATTATTTTAAAGACGGTGCCAATCTCAGAAAAGAACTGGAATACCTGATTGACAATAACATCAAGGATAAAGGAGAGTTTCAACTTACAAGTGCTCTCGAAAACATGAAGAATAAAGGTGTTAAATTTACTCCGGGAAAAGTAACTGAATGGCTCGACTGTGGAAATAAAGACTCAACTGTATATACGAATCAGCGAATTCTGGAATTTAACAAAGGAAGAAGTCTTCTATCCTCTACCCACGAGTCGCATAACTCAGTGATCATTGAACCCTGTTACATCGGAGAAAACGTAAAACTTATTAATTCGGTGGTTGGGCCGCATGTATCCATCGGAAATAATTCTGTAGTAGAAGACAGCGTTATACGAAACAGCATTGTGCAAACACATTCTAAAATATCCTGCGCTAACATTCATAACTCCATGTTTGGGAATTATGTTGATTTTAAGAGCAGCAACAGTGAGCTAAGCATGGGTGATTACAGCACACATGGGATTAAAATTTAATTCGAACATCCTATAAAAATAAAAAAGGAGATCAATAACTGATCTCCTTTTTTTATTGGAGTTATTTCTGAATCTCCTCGCAATGTTTTGAGAGATGCTGTGTTTTACAAACCCTGTCGATAAATTTTTTCAGTTTGTCATTAAACTCATGTGTATTCTCAAGATTGGCCAAATGTCCGGCATAAGGAAGCACATGCATTTCAGAGCCCCTGATATTATAATTCAAATATTCTGCTTCAGAGGGCGGGGTAATGGTATCATCCTTACCTACAAGAATAAGTACAGGCACCGGAATAGAAGATAAAGTGCTGCAGGTTTCTTTTCTTTCCGCAAGCGCCACCAGCCCTTTTTGAATAAAAGACGGAGTATTATTCACGATCATTTTCCTAACAGATCTCACCTCTTCCTTCCTGGCTGTAAAAGAAGTTGGCGCGAAAAGACTTCTAATGCTTTCATCGGCGTAGGCTTCAATTCCTTTATTTACCACTAATTCAGCTTTTTTCTCACGGCCTTCTCTTACTTTTTCTGAGTCTGCCGGACATTGGGTGCTGCAGAGGATCAGCGCATTAAACCGTTCGGGGTATTTTTGAATAGCATTCAGGGCAATATAACCACCAAGCGATAAACCGCACACAAGCACTTTATCTAATTCCAACCCATCAATAAAGTGGAGAAGATCGTCTACAAAGAGATCAATAGAAAGGGGAGAATCACCGGACCCGGATCTTCCATGGCCTCTGATATCATAGGCAATCACGCGATAATTGCTTTTAAGTAGTTCAAGCTGGAGGCTCCAGATATTTTTATTGAACGGGAAACCGTGGATGAAAATAACAGGCGGTGCATACACCGGACCAAAATCATCATAATTAACCGTGAAGCCCTGCCCCTCTATTTTTAAATTTTCTCCTGAAACCCGCATAACTTCCATTTGATTGTAGTTTATCTATTTTTAATAAGTGTTAACTTTAGAACTTTCCTTTTTGGTTAAGGGAGTTACTGCGGATACAGGAGTTCCTGTAACCACAAGGTATTTCGATACGCTCCAGAATTTTTCCGGGTTTGTAATAATTATATTTCTTACAACGTTTTTCTCCTTAGAATCTTTCTCAAGCGTATAAGAATCCGAAGGGTGATTGGTGATGATTTTCACCTTATCGCTATTTACAGGAATACTTGTCATCTTGGTATAATCAATTTTTGTAAACCTGCTTTTATCGAAATCTTTCTGCAGGCTTGTGCTTTTGCCAATCCCAAGCAGGCCTCCTTTTTTATCTATGATTTTAGCTTCTGCCAGTTCTTTTGACTTGCCCACCACATAGAAGGCAGTATGAAGAACTTCGGTATTTTGAGCGATCGTTTGTGATTGAGAATTATTCTGGGTTGTAAGAGTATCGAGAGATGATTGTAATTGTTCAACCCGGACATTCAGAGCAATCAACTTGTCATTCAGCTCAGCCAGTTCCTGATCTTTACTTGCGACTTGCTCAGTCAGGACTGCGACAGCTTTTTCCAGCTTTGAATTTTTATTAGCAGAACGCTTTAACCTGGTTTTTAATTCAGAGATAGATTTACGGTTCGCGTCCATTAATTCATTAATCGCTGCAATATGCGCGTTGATCCTTTCTTTCTGGCTTCCTTTTATTTCTCCTCGGTTTTTATCAGCACTCAGATAGATAATTTGCTGTCTCACAGCCACACTGTCAAGATTTCTTTCCACTTCATTAAAAGAGGTAACAAAATCATTAAGCGACGATTCTTGTTTACTTCGGTCCATATCATTTGTGCGTATCACCGCCATCAGTGAATCTCTCTGCTGGTTGGACCTTTCGAGTTCACCCCGGTTGCAGGAGATCATAATCAAGGAAGCAGAAGCAATAAGGATTAAGTTTTTCATAATTTAGTTTATTATTTGGTTTTTAAGTTTACACCTTCATTTAATTTTTTTCGAAATTTAAAATTTTCATTTCTACGCGTCGTCCCGAAGGTTTCAAACCTGTTTCCTTAGTGTCATCATCTGAATCTGCCATTTCTTTGCCTACACCTACAGGAATTATGCGCGACGCTTTAATTCCTCTTCGCACAAGATAGTTTGCTACTGATCGCGCTCTTTCGAGTGATAATTTTTTGTTATACTCGTCGGTTCCTTTCGAATCGGCATAACCGGAAACTTCAACCGACAAGCCAGGGTTATGCTGTAACATTTTATAAAGTTTATCCAGTTCACTTTTCGAAGAGCGCTTTAAGGAAGCATCGTCGAAATCGAAAAATATATTATTAAGGGTGCTCTTAGATCCAACAGCCAAATTTGTCAATCGCACATTTCTATTTTCCTCCTTATACTTATTTTCCGGAGCTACATATTGATCAACAGAATAGAAAAGTAAACTGTCTCCTTCATACGAAATGTTATAACTGCCGGGAGGTAAAACTACAAGGTACTCCCCGGTTTTTGAGTTTGATTTGTGAGTGCCGGATACATTTGTCTGATGATCGGTTACTGTAACTACTCCATTCTTTACAACATTGTTTTTACTGTCCAGCATTTTCCCTTTGAACAAGGCAATTGATGATTCTGGAGGGTCGGGATAGATAATCATATAATTATCTTTTTCCCCAAGACCTCCATCCCTGAAAGAAGAATAATATCCATTTTTTTTGTCGGGAGATATCATAAAAAACACATCGTCTCCAGCAGAGTTAATTGGATACCCTAAATTAACCGGCTCCAGCCAGGCGTTTTCATCCGACAAAAGGGTGGTGCTGGAAAAAACATCAAATCCCCCCATGGTTTGATGGCCCTTGGAACTAAAAAACAAGGTCACTCCATCCGGATGAATAAATGGCGAGTATTCATCATAAGGAGAATTAATAGTAGGCCCAAGATTAACGGCTTTACCCCAATCTCCGTTTTCTTCTTTTTTACTTTTGTAAATATCTGTTCCGCCAAAACCCCCCGGCCTATCACTCACAAAGTAAAGCGCGTTTCCATCGGCGGATAAAAAAGCACAGGGCTCCCACCACTCGCTGTTAATATTCTGATTCAGCCTCTGCGGTATGCTCCATTTATCACCCTCAAGTGAACTCAGATAAATATTTCCATTTCCTAAATCATCTTTGTAAATAAAAATTTGTTGCCCGTCTGCTGATAAACCAATAGCGGCCTCGTTTCCTACTGTATTAACAGGCCAACCCATATTTTGAGCCGGCATCCATTCGCCATTCTTTTTTACGGACATGTATATATCCTCAAAATACTTACCCCCATCATAAGTTTTACCGCCCGTATTACCAGGCCGCTGCGAGGTGAAAATCATTGTATTCCGGTCAGCAGTTAACCGGGGAGAGTAATCAGGAAATTCGGTATTTATGGATTTTCCAAGATTGACAATTTTGATATCAACAGGATTTGCCACTAATGTTTTAGCTGTATTGCACATGATAATTTTCCGGCCTACCTCTTTTAACACATCTTTTTCTGAACGTTTATCTGTTAGAAGCGCCTGCTGAAATTTTTTATAAGCATCAATAGCAAGGTCAAAATCATTGTTTAAATGATATGCATCGCCCAGAAGTTTGTAAGCTTTTAAAGGTGCGCGGATTTCATTTCTATTATTCGCAGTGTAATCCGCTGTAGCTAAAACAACCGCTTTTTTTAAATAATAAATAGCGTTCCTGTGTTGATACCCGCTTTTTAAATAACAGGAGCCAATTTTATAGGAAATATTAGAATTAGAGGAGTCCGCCGAAAACAACTCCAGATAAACAGGCAGCGCATTGTAATAGTTACCGCCCTGGTAAAGTATTTCAGCTTGTTCAAATTTTTTATCATATTCCTTTCCCTTAAACGCGAATGACTGCAATTCAAACACAACGCAAAAAAGAAATATAAATCTTAGTTTCACTTTTTTCTATAAAATTAGAGCTGAATAATTTATTTTTTCACCTTATTCGTTATTACGGCACTTTACATCGATCAAACCTTTTAATCATCTGGTTTAGAAAAAACTCTTTAGTCGCGCCGATTATTTTTTATTGTTCACCGTAAAATCCTGCAAGGCGTGGCCCAGCTCATCCATGTCGTGATTAAACTCTTTTTTAAAATCTTCCCATTTACTTTTATTATTGTCGTTATAATTATTTAACCGGTCCTTGGCTTTCGCGTTGCGTTCCCTAAGATCTTGTATACGTTGTCTGTACTCCCGACGCATCCTTTCGTCAGAAGTCTCAATTTTTTTATTTAACTGTTCAATCTTTTTATTGTTTTCCTCTATCCTTAATTCGGCGTTATTTTTAAACTTGGTTCGCTCCTGCTCAAGTTCAGCATCGTTAATTAAATTATTCTTATCCGCGTTAACATTTACATTCACATGGTCGCTCGCTTTATCAGCTTCAATAACTGTTGTGTTGGTAGTCTTATCTCTTTCCCCTACGCCACTTGCGGTTCTGCCGCAGCCACAAGTCAAAAGAACAAGAAGGCTTATGTAACATAATGATTTAACTATTTTCATATAATTACTTTTTAAATATTAGAAAATTCTGAATCCGATTGTGCCCTGCAACCAAACATTCTTATAGCGTGGTGTTCCGGAATTACCATTTTTATAATTGGATAAAACATCAAAGCCGTAACGTGCGCTTAGGACAATGTTCCAGATATTAATATCCGCGCCAATAACAGCACCAAGAACATTTGTCCGAACGTCGTCATGCTGAAAGTCCTCTGATTTGATTGAACTGTCTGTACCATTCAAAAAAACATCTTTTTGCCGAATGAGATACGAATAATTTGGTCCGGCTACAAAGGTTAGTTGACGCAGAGGCTTTAAGGCCAGCATTAACGGCACATCCACATAACTGGTTGTGCGAACAAGATCATAGCTCGTTCCGAGATATTTTCCACTTGCCTTGAAACCTTTTTGGGAATATAATACCTCAGGATGTATACCAACATATTTTCCCACCGGTATATTAAGGAAACCTCCGGCAACAAGGCCGTATTTTGAGCTGGGGCTAAAATCTCCCTGCTCATCATAAACATTTGAAAGATTGGATCCCATTTTTATACCCAGGTGCAAACGGTTACGACTGTCTTTTGTTTCTTTCCGGGGCTCAGCTTCCTGTGCGGTAATGCTTAGAATAGCTAGTAAGTTTATTAGTAAGAATATTTTTTTCATGATAGCTGTTATTTTAGATTCTAATTAAACTCACTTAAAGTTTATGCCTTTAATGAACTATTTTAACATGTACTTCTATGGCATTTTCATACAACCTAGCAACCGTGAGCTGTTCAGCACTGCCACTGGATTTAACTGGCATAATATTTTATACTTTATTAAGAAATAAACAAACAAAAATAATGAGCACCAACACAATCAATTTATATGTGGTTGATGACGACGATTCTCTTCTGACCCTTGTGAAAAACCACCTTACCAGAAAATTTGGACAGGATGTAAATGTTACCACTTTTAATTCCGGCGAAGCCTGTCTTGAACACATCAACTATGAAACCCATATTGTTATACTGGATTACTACCTGAATGGTGAAAATGGCCTTGACATTCTCCAAATGATAAAGACCATTAATCCGCACACTGAAGTGATTATGTTATCCAATAACGAAGATATGATAGCGGCTATCGAAGCCTTTAAACGGGGGGCCCGTGATTATGTAATTAAAGACACCACGTCATTAAAAAAAATAAGTGAATTGATAAATAAAAAGGTTGTTCAGTTCAAGACCATCGTTGCCGAACCCAATATGCAGAAATTTGCGGCCTTGCTTTTTTTAACTTTTGCAACTCTGGCGATTGTTGTAACGGCTATTATAAAATATTACCGTCAGTAAGGCTTACTCTACTTCCTCTCTGCCCGGGGAGGATGCTTTTTGTGTTTAAACTCGTTGTTCTGATGGGCTTCATCAATCGAATGAGACTGAAGAATATTCCGCTCCTTCATAGCCAGTTCGCTTAATTTAAAATAATACTTTTGAATGATTTTTAATTCCTCTTCAGTAAGGCCTTCTACATTCACTAACCGGTTGCTCGCATGTTCGTGAGAGGCCACAAGTTCATTCAGTTTTAACTGAATAGCCAGTGATTCTTTGTTCTGCGATTTTTGAATTAAAAACACCATTAAAAACGTGATAATAGTAGTGCCTGTATTGATGACCAGCTGCCAGGTTTCAGAATAATTAAAAAAAGGACCGGATACCAACCAGCCTAGTACAATAACCACGGCAACTATAAAGGCCGACGTACTTCCTGTTATTTGTGTAACCTTTGAAGAAAATTTCTCAAATATGCCCATTTCCTTTTTCCGAATACCTCTTTCCATAAGTTTTCTTCCAAAGGTAGGATTATAAGGAACTCATTTGCTGTTTTTTTCGCATTTCACTGTTGGGAATACCTGAAAGTTCACGATACTTGACTACCGTACGGCGTGCGATAGTAATTTCCTTTTCTTTCAATAATAGCATAATATCTGAATCGGATAAGGGCTTTAGCTTGTCCTCATCTCTTACGATCTGCTGTATGATCTCCTGTACCTGCAGGGAGGTAGAGGTCGCGTCTGATTTTTCGGATGAAATGGCGCGCATGAATAAATTTTTGAGGCTAAAAATTCCGAATGGTGTTTGAACGTGTTTGTTACTGGTAATTCGTGAAACAGTGCTCAGATCGTATCCCGTTTTACTTGCAATGTCCTGCAAAATCATTGGCCTTAATTCTCTGGGGTCGCCGCTTTTAAAGAAATCAGGCTGCATTTGCGCGATCGCGGTCATAACTTTCATCATCGTTGTTTCCCGTTCTTTCAAGGCATTAATTAAGGAGTTGGCGTCGTTCACAAGGTTTTGAAAATAATTTTCAGCCTGTTTCTTTTCCGAAGTATTTGAAATATTAAGATTGGAGCTCGTTACATAATCGGGATTCACTCTCAATTTAATAAATTCTGAAGATGTAAGCGACACATATAATTCATTATCCTCTACCGATACTTCAAAATCAGGAATGATTTGTTCCTTCAGAAGCTCATAACGGTTTGTATCCGTAACCGGTTTGGGACTAAGTCTACTAATATAAAGCATGCACTTTTCGAGTTCTTCTCCGCTCATCTGTAATTCCGATTTTATTTTCGGGAATTGTTTCTGAACAAATTCATTATAATAATCCCTCATGATTGCTAGCGAAAGAGTATGGATTCTATCCATTTTATTTCCACGCCTTTTTAATTGCAGCAGCAGGCACTCGTGCAGGGTTCTGGCTCCAATACCCGCCGGTTCACAGGCCTGAATGACTCCAAGTGCATTGTTAACTTTATCTTCCGCCATTACTTTTCCTTCGCGAAAACTGTAATCATCGGCCACTTCGCCCACGGGCCTCCTGAGATAACCATCATCGTCAAGTTCATCTACAAGGTAACAGGCAATGTTGGTAAGTTCTTCGTCAAGGTTCATCATATGAACCTGGTCTTTCAGATTTTCCTGTAACGAATTGTATTGTATAACGGGTGCCTCATAATGGTTTTCATTGGTTTGCTTTTGCGCTTTTTCATAGGGTTCTTCGTCATCACTCCAAATGATATCGGCGTCAAATTCATCTTCCTTGCCAGATTCATCTTCCGCGTTCGCATCCTGCTCATTTTCCGATTCAAGTACAGGATTAAGTTCAATTTCATTCGCGATATATTCCTGCAGGGCGTATCCGGACAAATGCATAATGTGCATCAGCTTCAAATGTTGCTGCGACATATAGTATCCTTGCTTTTGCTGCTGGTTCTGTTTTTGACTTTGGTAATTGTTCATGACAAAAATTTTAAATTTAATTCCAAATAATATCTTTATTGTCTATTATTCTCTTGCCGCTTTTTTACCTGAAATTTTTGTGGCGATTGTACCGATCAAATTGAATATCTTTCCCTTATTTTTTTCAACAAGCTTGGTTGTAACGGTTTTTACAATCATTGGCACAATTAAGCGTGAAAAGAAACCGGTGTTCTTAAGCGCTGTTTTTGCCAGAAAATTTGTCACCTGACCCACTGAATTACTAAGAACATGATTGTTTTTCTCAAGCGTTGCCCGGGCCCCCTGTTTAATCAGGTTTACCGGCTGCAAACTTTCTTTTATTTCCGAAAAGTCATTTCTGATCTCCCTTTCCAGGTTTAATCTGCGAAACATAAGGCGTTTGCGTTCTGCTTTCAGATCTTCAAGTGTATCAATC
>JACDDR010000070.1 GCA_013816895.1 Bacteroidota bacterium | reverse complement strand
GGATACTGCTCCTACCGAATAACTGGTTGTAGAGTTAGGCGGAGGGACCACTGTGGCCGTTAAATTCACGCATTGCCCTGAGCAAATGGTTGTACTGGCCCCGGTTCCTGCCTGCGCATTAATACTCGGTGCGGGGCAAACCTGTGCATACACGCTTGCCTGAAGAAAAAATATTGCGACAAAAAAACGCAAAACAATTTTTAAATGACTCATGATTTTAAATTAAAAATTCTAATTAACGATAGAGGTAACAAATGAATTAAGAGAGGCCGGATTCTGAATGTCGGTTTCTGATACGGATTTTAATTCTGCCCCCGAAAGGTAATTATCCGGCGAATCAATGGGCTTGGGAGTACCGAACAGGGCTGTTTCTTTTTCTTTAATGCTGAACGTTTCGGAAGGAACATCAGAGTTGTTTTTCAAAAACCGAATACTTTCCTGTCTGGCCTGGTAGGCAGCCTGCTTAGATAATCCGGTATTTGTAGAGTAATTTTTGACAGCAATCAGCTGGAGTTTTAAAATGGATTTTACAGCTGCGGCATTGGAGGCGCTGTAAGCCCTGATCGTATTTTTCTGCACGCTTCTGAGTGCAAAGTCGTTTTTATTAATAAAGGATTTTAATAGATCGGTAGTTTGCGCTTTAACAGAGGAAAAAATAAAAAGCATTAAAGAAGTGAACGTGATAGTGAAAACTTTTTTCATGTAATAATTCTTAAAATTTGTATAAATATATAAAAAAAAGTCAATTATCAACAAGTTTTTAACTTAAATCACGCTCATAAACAGGGCATTACAAATGTTTTTTAGTTTCTAATCTACATTCCGGGCCCATTCCCGGGTGAGGAAATTTATAATTAATTTTTTGGTCGATTATCCCTATTTTTGAGGTCTATGTCAAACAACATCATCGCACTTCTACCTGATCATGTTGCCAACCAGATTGCGGCAGGGGAAGTGGTGCAGCGACCGGCAAGTGTGGTAAAGGAATTGCTTGAAAATTCTGTAGACGCAGGGGCCACCAGCATCAAACTTATTATTAAAGATGCCGGAAAATCACTCATACAGGTAATCGATAATGGAAAAGGCATGAGTCCGTTTGATGCACGGATGTGTTTTGAACGCCATGCCACATCAAAAATAAGCAAGGCCGACGACCTTTGGGCGCTCACTACGAAAGGCTTCCGGGGCGAAGCCCTTGCAAGTATAGCCGCAGTTGCACAGGTAGAATTGAAATCGAAGCAGGAGCATGAGGTAGTGGGTCAGCATATTATAATTGAAGGGAG
This sequence comes from Bacteroidota bacterium, assembly GCA_013816895.1. Taxonomy (GTDB): domain Bacteria; phylum Bacteroidota; class Bacteroidia; order B-17B0; family Aurantibacillaceae; genus Aurantibacillus. The sequence goes on along the minus strand of JACDDR010000070.1, from coordinate 19,938 downwards.
TAAATTTGTTTCACAAACCGAATGCCAGGCGCCTACCGGTACCAGCTTTATAGTAAAAAATCTTTTCTTCAATATAACTGCCCGTCGAAATTTTTTAAAAAACGATCAGGTTGAGCAAAAGCATATTATTGATGAGTTTGAAAGGCTTGTGCTGCCACATTGCGATGTTCATTTTACGCTTATCAGTAATGGCAATGAAATACTCAATCTTCCCCCGGGTAGTTTGATCCAGCGCATTAAATTGTTATACGGCAATTATATGCAGAAAGATCTTGTGCCTGTTTCTGAAAACACTTCTTTTTTAAAAATGGGAGGTTATGTTAGTCTGCCCGACGCTGCTGTAAAAACGCGCAAGGAGCAATTTATCTTTATCAATAACCGGTTTATAAAAAATCCTTTTTTAAATCACGCCGTTTACGAAGCTTACAAAGAACTGATCGGTTATCAATCTCATCCTAAGTTTTTTTTATTCCTGGAACTGGATCCAAAACACATTGATATAAATATTCATCCTACAAAAACTGAGATTAAATTTACGGATGAGAAATCGGTGTATATGCTTTTGCTGAGTGTGGTAAAACGCGCATTGGGTAAAGCTAACGTGGCGCCCTCTCTTGATTTTGAAAGCAGCATTACTTCTGACCTGGTTACTTCTGATAAGGTGTACGCCCAACCCAAAGTGAGTTACAATCCCGATTATAATCCTTTTAAAAGTCAGGGTTCAAATAATGGTCCGGACTTACAAAAAGCCAATAAGCAAAACTGGGAATCTTTATTCTCGGGGTTCAAGCAAACGGTGGAGAACGAAACAGCTGCTGAAAAACAAGAACAGCATGTTATAGAAACGCTGAAAAGCGAATCAGTGGATTACTCAGTGTTTCAGCTTAACTTCAAATACATTGTTACTTCTTTTGACAGGAACGTGGTTATTATTGATCAACAACGGGCACACGAAAGAGTTTTATATGAACACTACCTGAATACGCGCAGCGAAAATAAAATTTCCTCGCAGCAATTGCTTTTTCCGGAACAACTTGAACTGAGCGCCAATGATTTTAGCCTGATTCGCGATCTAAAAGATGAATTTAAAATGCTGGGATTTGACATAGAAGAATTCGGAAAAAACAGTATTGTTATAAATGGCGCCCCGGCCGACCTGCAGGATATTAGCGTGATTCAAACCCTGGAAGGCATTCTGGAAACTTTTAAACTCAATACCATTGATGCAAAAATAGAAAAGCACGATAATTTATGCCGCGCCATCGCAAAGAATACCTGTATAAAATATGGAAAAGCATTAGACGAGCAAGAGTTAAAACTAATTGTGAATCACATTGTGAAATGTGAAAACCCTTTGTATACCGCCAACGGAAAACCTGTTATGATGGAAGTGGAACTAAACGACATTGAGAAATTCTTTAAAAAATAATGAGCTTTAATAATCAATACAGGCCTTCGGGGTTTGGAGGATTACCTCCAGTAACCAAGAACATAATTATTATTAATGTAATTCTTTTTGTTTTTACGTTCGTCTTTCAGCAGATGAACATAAACCTTACCGATTACCTTGGCCTGCACCATCATCTGGCTCCTGCTTTTAAACCTCACCAGTTTGTTACCTATATCTTTATGCATGCAAGCTTTCAGCATCTGCTTTTTAATATGATTGGCGTGTACATGTTTGGCCAGGTGCTTGAGCAACAATGGGGCCCCAAACGTTATCTTGTCTTTTATATTGTTACAGGACTCGGCGCTGCCGTGGCGCAATATCTAATTATGAATTATGAAATTTCCGGTTGGCTTGAAATGGCTAACCAGCAGATAAACGAAGCCACTGATCCGACGGACAGAGCCAGTCTCATTAACCAAAAATATGTGCAGATCAACAGTCTTGATCATCACGTCATTGTTGGAGCATCAGGATCGTTGTTTGGTTTGCTGGGAGCGTTCGGAATGTTATTTCCCAACCAGATGTTGTATATTTATTTTCTGTTTCCGGTTAAAGCAAAATGGATGGTAATTGCATACGGAGCGCTTGAACTCTTCTCAGGATTAAGTAACGATCCAACGGATAATGTTGCTCATTTTGCACACCTTGGCGGATTGTTTGTAGGGGTAATATTGGTTTTACTATGGAAAAAAAACAAGACACATTCTTACTAAGATGAATTTTTTTCCGAAGATAGCGGCAACATTCAGGCAACAGGGCAAACTGGCGCAAATCATTATTATTAATGTTGCGTTGTTTTTAACGGTTAATATTTCAATTCATATCCTACGGCTCCCGGTGCTTGATTATATGGTCCTCCCTATAGGGGGTTACTCTTTCATTTACAAAATCTGGACCATCTTCACCTACATGTTCACTCATGAATCACTCGGGCATATTTTCTTCAACATGCTTTTATTTTATTTCTCGGCGCAACTTTTCCATCTTATTCTCGGAGAAAAAAAACTTATTTATGTGTATGTTATGAGCGGACTTTTCGGAGGCGCTTTTTTATTGATCTGCGGCCTTCTTTTTCCTGGAAGTTTTTCGCATTCCTACCTGCTGGGCGCCTCGGCAGCGGTTATGGGTGTTGTAATGGTAATGGCAATTTATGCGCCCAATTATAACGTTAGTCTTTGGGGACTCATTAATATGCCTTATAAATATTTTGCCGCTCTTACCTTTGTATTAAGCACTGTTCTTGATTTTTCGCTGAATACCGGAGGTAAAATCTCGCACATTGGGGGGGCGCTTTTCGGATTAACCTATGGCTACTTTTTGAAGAAAGGGATAGACATGTTCGATATTCGTTTTCTGACAAGAAAAAAGAAAAAGCTGCGAGTTGTTTCTTACAATAAAACAGTAGAAGATGTTTTTAACGAGAGACGTGTAAACAGCGAACTCCGGATGAACGAACTCCTGGATAAAATTTCTAAAAGCGGCTACGATAGCCTCACTAAAAAAGAAAAAGACGAGCTGTTTAATCTTTCACAAAAAAAGTAAGAAATAGTAATTATTTACTTAATTTAGGTGGTTAATAATGCAAGGCAGGCTACTTTATACCTTTATATTTTTTTTAGTCCTACTAAATTCATTTTCACAGTCAAAGGGCGTGAAGCCAACCCTTGATGACGCTGATGAACATTTTGGCCATAAAAATTTCTTAATGGCTTTGCCCATTTATAAAGTTGAACTCAAGAATAATCCTGAGAATAAGGAAATCCTTTATAAACTCGGACTTTGCTATCTGAATACAAAGATCAATCGCGAGGAGGCTGTCAAATATTTAAAGGATTACACCAAAGATCCCAAATGTAAAGAAGAAGCATGGATTGATTTAGGAAAGGCGTATATGCTGATCAATAAAATTGAAGACGCGCTCCTTGCGTTTGGAAAGTTTAAGGCCCTGAAGCCAAAACGTGAAAACGAAATTAGCCGTTATGTGCAAAACTGCAACAATGCCACTAAGCTTATGAACTCGGCGGTGAACGTTACCTTCCAGAATCTTGGAAAGGATGTGAACAGCGATGATCCTGATTATTATCCATTTGTAAATTCAGACGAAACATTTCTTGTTTTTACTTCGCGACGGAAAGACAATGTTGGGGGAAAAAAAGTGGAGATAGATGGTTATCACAGTAGCGATATATATTATAGTAAGGTAGAGAATGGAAAATGGGCGAAAGCCGTGAACGGGGGGCGTAACATGAATGGCGCACTGGATGAACAGGCCGTGGGCTTAAAACCGGATGGACTTGAAATGTATGTGTACCTTGATCACATCGACAAGTTCGGAGATATTTATATTTCAAAACGAAATGACCTTAATTCTGAATTTCCGAAACCGAAAATCTGCGACCCTATCATCAATGAAAAAGTAGAGACCAGTGGGTGTTTAAGTGAAGACGGTTCAACCATGTTTTTTGCGAGAAGAGACAAGGTCGAAGAAACCAGCGATATTTTTATTTGCCGGAAACTTCCTAATGGGAAATGGGCGCTTCCGCAAAAGCTTCCAAACGTAATTAACACAACTTATAATGAAGACTTTCCTTATTTATCCAATGACGGGGTAACGCTTTATTTTGCGAGCGAGGGCCATAACAGCATGGGAGGATTTGATCTTTTTAAAACCACCTGGAATAAAGAAGAAAATACATTCTCAAAACCAGAGAACTTAGGATTCCCGATAAATTCAACAGATGACGACCGTAATATTTGTGTGACGCCGGACAACCGAGTTGCCTACATCAGCGCTTTCCGCACAGGCGGATTTGGCGACCTTGACATTTACCGGATAAAATTCAATGATAATGAACAGATCAGTAAGATCTATACTGGCCGTGTGTTATTGGGCGATACAGCTATCGCTGCCCAGCCTACCAGCTTTGTGGTTTCTATCGTAGTGACGAACAAACAAAACAGTACTGATTACCTGTTTACGCCACATACCCGAACAGGTAAATATGTGATAAGCCTTCCTGTTGGAAAATATGAAGTGAAAATAACTTCTCCGGGCTACGAAGACCTTACCGAAACAATGACCATTTCTGATATCGGAAAAATGGAAATGGAAAAAAATAAAAACTTTTTTCTTAAGAAGAAGTGAGTGTGCTTAGAAACAGAGGCTCGTTATCATATTTGTGAGATCTGTTGAACGAAACGATCTTGTAATAATCAGACTGTTTTCAATCGTTCGCAATATCAATTATTTTATATAACAGCCTTTAATGCAGCTTCATTATCCTGGGTTTTTACCGGTACTGAATTAATTTCCTCCCCCACTTCTGAAATAAACAGGTTGTTTTTAAGAATATATTCTCTTTGGGCAAGAAGGTCAAGTATGTTAACCCGCGCAATAACGTAATTGTAATTTTCGCTTGTATACTGTTCGTAAACTTGTGTGGCTTGTAAAACATCAAGATCTATCGCGGTATTAAAACGGATGTAGGCCTTTATAAAAACATCGTTGCTTACTTTATTTTTTTGTAACTGATTCAGTTTTTTAAAAGCGTATTTGTAGTCATAGGATAAAGCGGAGATGTCGGAAAGCACAGCTGCGCCAGTAGGATGGCCACCCGCTCCTTTCCCTTTTAAAAATTGTTCACCGCTGAATTCTCCCTCAACAATAACGCCGTTGAATTCATTGTCTACAAAAAACAAGGGATTCTCATGCCTGATAAATTTAGGCAGCACAAAAACCGACACGCTACCCTTTGTTTGTTTTACAGTTGGCACTAGTTTTATTTTATATCCTTTTTCGCTGGCATATTTAATATCGTTTTCATGAAGCGTTGTAATGCCCAGGTTTAAAACTTCTTCAGGCTTTGCGAATACGCCGAAGGCGTGCAAGGCAATGATAACAGCCTTATACTTCGGATCAAAGCCTTCAACATCGCTCGTAGGATCCGTTTCCGCAAACCCTTTTTCCTGCGCTTGTTTTAATGCAGCGTTATAGGATATTTTTTCGCTGATGGTCTTGGTTAAAATATAATTGGTTGTTCCATTAAAAATGCCGGATACTTTATTTAGCTGTTCATTATCGAAATATTCTTCAAGCGTGCGAATGATTGGAATGCTGCCGCAGGTACTTGCTTCGTACAAGAGCGATACGTTATGATTCTCCTGCAGTTCGTACAATTCCTTTAAATGTATTGCAACCATTTTTTTATTGGCGGTTACCACATGCTTGCCTTTAAGAATAGCGTATTTTACAATTTCAAATGCTTCGTCGGCATCGTCGATCAATTCAATAATTACATTTATTTCAGGGTTATCCAGAATTTCATATTTATCAAAAGTAAAAATGCCGGCATCCAGGCTTCGGGGTTTATTCTTGTCTTTTACCGCTATGCGGGTTATGTTGGCGGTAAAGCCTTTGCTGTTGCTTAACACGTGATACAATCCCTGGCCTACGCAGCCAAAGCCAAACAGACCTATATTTAATTTCTTTGCCATATTGTTTAATTTAAAAAGCTTAGCGCCAGGTTTTCGTTTATAAATGGTTTTCCGGATTGAAAAAAAGAGGAAATGATCTTGGTTAGTTTTTGTGTTTCAATTAAAAAACCATCGTGCCCGTAAAAAGAATCAATCAGTTTGAATTTACTTTTTTTAATGTGTTTGGCAAGGTATTCCTGCTCGGAAGGAGGAAACAGGATGTCGCTGCTGATACCTACTACCAGTGTTTTAGCGGTGATCGTGTTCAACGCTTTTTCTGCAGATACTTTCGCGCGGCCAACATTATGTGAATCCATGGCCTGAGATAAGGTAACGTAAGAATAAGCATTAAACCTGTTTACCAATTTTTGCCCCTGGTAACGCTGGTATTCTGATGAATTAAAATCAGTAATTTTTTCGTCGTGTTTTTCCTTTTGAGTTTCGTTATAGGTATTATAATTGCGGTAACTTAACAAGGCAATGCTGCGCGCTGCGGCCAGGCCTTTTTCGCCGCCGTTCTCAGTGTTGGAATAGTAGGTGCGATCAGCTTTGATTGCCAGTCTCTGGCTTTCATTCAAAGCGATGCCCCATGCCGAATGTCTGGCATTGGTTGCAATCACAATTGCGTTTTCAAAAAGCGAAGGCTTCAGAATATTATACTCCAGTACTTGCTGCGCTCCTTGTGAGCCTCCAATGATGGTATTTATTTTTTCTATCCCCAGGTGCGCGCGTAACAGGTCGTGCGCATTCACCATGTCGCGGATTGTTATAACGGGAAAATAGCTGAACCATTTTTGTTTGCTGAACTTGTTCTCGGTAAGCGGACCTGTAGTGCCATAACAGGAGCCAAGGTTGTTGGCGCAAACAATAAAATGTTCGGAAGGATTAAAGAAATCATTAGCTCCGAATAAACCCGGCCACCACTCCAGAACATTGCTGTTAGCTGTAAGGGCATGGCAAACCCATATCACATTGTCCTTATTTTTATTGAGTGTGCCAAAAGTATGGTAGGCGATTTCAAGCGAGGGGAGCGATTCCCCGTTCTCAAGCTGAAAAGCCTGGTCGTATATAAATTTTTGTGGTGCCATAAAATTAGTTTTTACTGGTGAAGATGGAATGAGCCAACTGAACTTTTTCCAGCGGGGTTAAAAGATTAACATCACTTACCAGGCGCGACTGCTGGTATTTTGAATAGTAGGTTGGAAGGTGGCCTCCCTTTATGATCCCTGCGTATTCAGATTCGAATTTGATGATGGATTTAAATTCCGTATCGTTTAATAAGTTTACTTTAAGAGCATCAGTATTTATATTTTTATTTTCCATTGTATTTGTTTTTGGGTTTGTTCCGTGGAACAAAAATTAACTATTTTTTTTGATTGAGTACGGGATAACGCAAAGCATTAAATGCTGAGGTTCCTGTAAGTGATACGTTTTGAAAAAACGTTAGCACATGCAACACCAGCAACACATATACATGTGATGGCGATGAACAATAGAATTTGTAATGGAGTTCTTCTTAAGAGGCCTGCTGGCAGACTGTTTTTGAAACTGTGCGTTTTTCATGTTTTTATTTTTAATTTATCTTTCCCCGTTTCTTCGTCCGAGGTGGGAATTAGCACCGGTTTTCCAATGCAGACGAAGCGTCTGCACTTTTAGTTGGTTGCCTGCGGGTCAGTGAGCCTATTCTCTCGCCGCATCTTGATAAATTAATTACACACAATAAGAAGGTAATTAATTCGGTACAAAGTTAACACATAAAAATATTCACTTCCAAATTTATTTTAAAAATTTTCATCAGTCCTTGACTGATAAGGGTTTCCGGCGCATTTTTCAGTCGAAAGCAGTAATAAAAACGCCGTTTTAACAGTTCCGCACCATCACCCCGGTTTATACAAAAGACAATGTTTTTTCGTAACTTGGGTTATATACATAATGAAAGCACTCCTTTTTGTCTTCTGTTTTTTCCTCGCGATGCCTTTTGAGGCACAACGTGCGGATAGCATTCAGGTGGGAACGGCAAGTTTTTATGCCGGTAAATTTGAAGGCAGGAAATGCAGTAGCGGAGAAATATTCAGACAGAATAAATTAACGGCCGCGCATAAAACTTTAAAATTCGGAACCTGGGTAAGGGTTATAAATTTAAGAAACGACAGTTCAGTAATTGTAAGAATAAACGACAGATTGCCGCGTTCATCCCGGAGGTGCATTGATCTTACAAAAAGAGCGGCACAGCGACTGAATTTTCTGAGCAAGGGCGTAACAAAAGTGCGAATCGAAATCCTAAAAGATTCTTTACCTTAGCGGCATGAAAAATTGGAACTATGCAGCTTTAATTATTTTAATGGCCGCGTGCAGCACAGGGGAGAAAGAGAGCAAAGGAGAAGCGGTTTCAGCTGATAGTAACGGTATTACAAACAAAACTGTCGCCGGGGGTTTTGATGAAAACACTTTTAACGTTCTGCAATTGCCTTTGGTAATTGATACTAATTTTATTCTTGAAGTTGATACCAACCAACGCATTCCTTACCAGCAATTGCGTCAACTTGGCGCCAACTTCCTTGACACCGAAATTTCTTCCGGATTGGTTTACGATATAAATTCATTCTGTGAAATAGATTCGTTGAAGCAAGCGGGGGCTTACGCACAATATGTAAGTAAACTGGATATTGGCATGACCAAGATTGCTATTTCGTTTAAGCTGGGCAGGATTGATTTGAAAAACGGCGCGCGCCTATTTTTATGGGGTGTGCATAACAGCAGTTACGAAGCCTGTCCGTTTTTTGGAGGCACTACTATAATAGGAACATATGTAAATACGAATAAACAAAACACTCATTTTGTAATAGGAGAAATTTCTGCCGGTGGCGACCCGCCTTCCATGGGAAATGATGAAGTAACTGCGAAGATCAACACGAACAATGAAGTGGTTATTCGCAGAGTTTCTGTTAATGATGACCTTGATATTGCAGGCGAACAAACAACCACGCTAACACTTGTACTTAAGCTGAATGGTGAGAGGATCGAGAAAGTTTCAGCAACTAAAACCGAAAAGAATACCGAAAAAGCGCAATCTGATTAAAAGGGTATTTGTTTTAAAATGGTTTCAATCGGTTCATCGCGTTTTACCCAGAGAATCTTAACGCCCTCTTTTTCCATTTTTCTGAACCAGGTCATTTGTCGTTTTGAGAATTGGCAAATGGCCGTGAGCAATTGCTCAAATAACTCTTCTTCTGTAATTATTCCGCGGATAAATAAGGATGTGAATTTATATTCAAGCCCTAAGAATTCTAATCTCTCATGGCTGAGTCCGCTGCGATGAAGCTGTTCTGTTTCTTCAATCAAGCCACTGTCCATGCGCTGAAGAAGCCGCTTTGTGATCCGTTGCCTGCGCTCTTCGTATGAAACATCAATGCCGATATAGAAAGGATTATAGATTTTTTTAGCCGGCACAAATGCCTCAGGCTGCTGCTGCATATGGCTTGCAATTTCCATGGCACGTACAAGACGCTTGGTAGAATCGCGGTCAGCGTGCGCCGTTAAATGAGCGGGGAATTTATCTAATTCTTTTAAGAGCTCTTGTTTTGAAAATGACTCCAGCGTTTTACGAAGAGCAGGATTTTCTTTCACCTGCGTAAAACTAAAATCTTTTCTGAGTGAATCGAGGTATAAACCCGTGCCGCCGCAAATAACGGGGAGTTTGTTACGCTCTCTGATTTCAAGGAAAGCTTTTTCACAGGCATTCATAAAGTCATGCAAATAAAACTGTTCACTCGGTTCGCAGATATCGATCAGGTGATATGGAATAATTTTCCCCTGAATGTTATACTCAAGGAGATCCTTACCGGTGCCAATGTCCAGGTGCTTGTATACCTGCCTTGAATCGGCGCTTATGATCTCGCCTCCGAGGTTTAGTGCCAGTTCACAGGCTAATCGTGTCTTGCCGCTCGCGGTAGGACCAAGAACTACAATGCAATTATAAGCGTCAGTTGACACAGGTATAGATTAATTTAATATTCCCTTTATTTTTTAAAAGGTAGAATAATTTTTTGTCATACAGCGCCTCTGGATTTTTTACAGGAGTGCGTTGAAATGTTTTTTTATCCACCAGCGAAAAATGAGGCGCGGTTTCGCTATGCTTTACAAAACCAGCTTTAATAAAAGATTGTCCGGATGAAAACTGCTTGTCGATATACGTCATAATATCTCCTGCTTTTTTTTCACGACAAAAATGTTTAAGTAGTTTGGTGAGCCCTCCTGTAACAGTAATGCCTTCGCGGCAACAGAAGCGGATGAGTTCAAAGGACCGTTTATCGCCGGGAAGGCGATCCATTTTTCTTCCTTTGGAAAAAGAAGCAACAGCCATTAGTTCATCCTTTAAAAACAAGCCGTAATTAAACGCGCTTGTGGTCGAATTCATTAAGTGATAGTTGTCGAGGAAAGATTCGGCTTGAACTCTATCAATTTTTTGAACAGTACTGTTACGCGCAAACACTTTTTTGTTCAACGACAATCGTGACTGAACGGTTGCGGCGAGTTTGGCAGGAGCAGTGGCCAACAGATCAAAGGGAATAGAAAAGGAAATACTTTTATCAGCTGAAGAGCAAATTAATTCTTCGCCGTTAAGCGATACAGTGATGTTTTGTGCTTCCAGTAATTTTTTAAACCGTAAAAAGTATTTGTTCGTGTCGGGCACGGAAGCTGATAAGATTAGCGCGCGAATGCTTAAGCGTTCACGGGCTTGGTTGCTTTTTCAACGCAGGCAATAATGCTTGCCGCAAGTTCTTTCATCTGCTCATCAGTCCATGAACACTTAATACTGAAGGAAATTAAACGCCCAACCACTTCCTGCGTTTTTGGAAGAGTCATTGTGTTGTAATCTTGTGAACGTTCAAGAATTTGCGCCGGTAATTTGGAAACCGTTTGAAGATTTTTAAGATGATCCCACTGGTTAATGAAATGATACATGTTTAGAAACCAGTAATCAAATCCCGCAACACCGGCAGCGTTAAATTCATTTACCACGCGCTGTGTTGTTTGTGTATCGGGTAATAATAAATTAAGGAAAGTCGCAGAGTCACCGGATTCATCGCCCAGTTTTGCGAAGCTAATACTTTTATTTTTAGATAAAAGATCCTGCATGAATTTTTTATGGTGACGGTTTTTTTCTTTGATGCCCGGCACCCGACGCGTTTGAGCGACACCAATAGCGGCGTGCAGTTCAGAGATACGGTAGTTGAATCCTAAAAAAGGATGTTCTTCCATGCCGCGTTTTGCGCCAATGTGGCTGTGTCCGTGATCGCTGTAAACATCAGCTTTCTTATAAGTTTCTTCATCATTCGTTACCAAAACTCCACCTTCACCTGCGGTAGCAATTTTAAAAAAATCGAATGAATAGCTTCCTGCTTTTCCAAACAAACCGGTATAGGTGCCCTTATAGGATGATGCAAAAGCCTGGCCAGCATCTTCCACTAAAATAAGATTGTGTTTTTTAACTACAGCCATGATACTGTCCATCTCGGCATTTCCGCCGCACATGTGTACAAGGCAAATACCTTTCGTTTTTGGAGTGATAGCTTTTTCGATTCCTTCCGCGCTTAAGCAAAGTGTTTCATCAATTTCGGCAAATACGGGAATAGCGCCAATAAACAACACGGCTTCCACGCTGGCGATAAATGTAAAGGGAGGCACAATCACTTCGTCTCCCGCTCCAATACCACTGGCGGCAAGAGCTGCGGCAATGGCGGTTGAACCGCTGCTCATGGCATGGGCAAATTTAGCGCCCGTTATTTTTTTAACTTCCGCTTCAAAGTCTTTCGCTTTCCAGTGGTTGTTACGAATAGCATCGTGACCATAACGGAATAAAACACCTGTTTCCATTACATCGTTTATCTCTTTACGCTCTTCGGCGCCAAATAATTCAGTTCCTGCCATAGTTAAAATTTTTGTGCTCTAAAGATACGATTTATTCGTGAATTACGTTGCGGGGCGGGAGTGAGTAGGAGCGTAAAAAGAGGGAGTTTTTCTAAAATACACGTTATTGAAAATTAATGAGTACAAGCTTTTTGCCAAGGTGACATTGTTAGACGTATATAAGAGAGTGTGGAATAACGGTAAGAAATGGGTCGGCAGCATATAACATAATGCTTATCTTGTTGTATCAATCGGTGGCTGAATATTTTTTTAATTCTTTGTTTAGGATTACCCGTCTTTATGATGGGCCAAAGTCCTGATGATAAGATTTCCGCTTACCAGCTTAACGAGCGTTTTCTGGAACACCTTATTAAAGAAAAAATTGATGAGGTCAGAATTCAGCATGGATTAAAAATACTTTATAACGATTCTATTTTATACGTTGCTGCTAAATTTCATGCGAATTATTTATTTACCAAGGGCGCGTTAAGTCATACAGAGCCGGAAAATAAAATCATGGAAACGCCGCAAAAACGCGCTGATCATTTTGGTGCGGTAAATTATCTTGTAGGGGAAAACGTTGCATTTACTATTGTGAACTCTCCGGTAAAAGACAAGAAAGGAAAGATTCACACAAACAGCACCTACGATGAAACCGCGACAGACTTTGTAACGATGTGGGTAAATTCACCCGGACATTATAAGAATATAATTACTCCTGATTACAATGCCACCGGTGTTGCGGTGTGGACCGATGAAAAAACAGGACGCATTTACGCCGTGCAAAAGTTCGCAAACATACTTTACAAATATACTTTCGAGGAGAATAAAAGCTTTTTTAATTTCTCCAACTACAAATATCCTGAAGTAATAAACAGTTTTGATAAAGTTGAAAAGCGCATGCACAAAGGTAAACACGTGTTCAAACTCAAACAGGTTAAAGACTCTGCTGTGTGTAAACGATGTAACGAAAGTAAAGGCGGATTCGGTTTTGGCATGACCTCCGTTACATTTAAGGGAGATGCGATCTATTTGAACTCGTATGATCCTGCTGTTATTTTCCAGCTTCTTAAAAAACGACGGGATGGTTTTGCTGCAGAAATAGTAACCTATAAAGCCTTTGATTGCGGCAATCCCTCTTACTATACGCTTCCTTCAAGGAGAAACAAACAATGTATTTTTAACGGGAAGATTTTAAAGCCGGTTTATAAAAAGAAAGCGCTGAAGGGCTTTAAGCCTGGGGGAAAGAACCGCAAAGAAATAAAAAAGAATCTGGCGGCAGGAAAGGTTAAAAAGTACATGATCAAGATCGGAAAGATCCCAAAGGGCATGACGGATTATTACGAGGTAAACCTGGTAGTCATTCAAAAAAAACGCGTTTGCAATGTTATGCATTTTTCATCCTTTTGTGGCGATACACTGCAGCGTTTTTATCCGCTTCCGTTTATTCATGACAGCATTCGTAATGATTATGAGATACGGGAAGACTATAAGAATATTTATTTTCAGATACCTTTCCAAAAAAATAAAACGGACTATAAGATGGTGGATATAAAGCCCATTACGGATTCCATTCTAAGTGAAAGTTTTGTAGCAGATACCATTGAGATAAACGCGTTTGCATCGGTAGAAGGAAAGGAGAGTCTGAATAAACAATTACAGGAGCAGAGGGCACATAACATTGCCAATGCCATTTCGTCGAACCAGTCTGAAAAATTATTTAAGATCATTCATGCGCGGGAAAATTGGGAATTGTTTGAAAAACAAATAACGGAACAAAAAGAACTTGTTGAATTTAAAACATTATTACACGAGCAGATAAAAACAAAACTGGAAGACAGTCTGAAGCAAAAGAAGTTTGAACAATATTTATCAAAACAGCGCGTGGCTAACATACGTTTGCATGCCAAAGAAATAATTACCGATAAGAACATTGAAAAATATCTTCTTTCAAAAATTAATTCTATCCGGAAAGAAATCGCGCTCGCTATGAACGGTAAACCGAACAAAGACACGCTACTGCGGAAAATCGGAAAGCTTGAATGGTTGATGGGAGTTGCCTATAATAAAATTAAAGATAAAGTAATCAAACCTGCATTTTTCAGTAACTTCAATATAAGCAAGGAAGAAATTTACAATGAATATAACCTCGCGAGAATTAAATACAAGATCCAGTTAAACGGAATAGAACAAGATAACATTGCATGGGCAACGGATATCTACGAAGAGCTGGTTACGCTGTATAACAAAAAGGAAAAGTCTTTTTTCATCAATTATAACATGCTAAACCTGTTGCAGCAATACGGAAAAGAGATGAATGTGTCAGTGGAAGAGAATCAGCAGGACGCCTACATCGACGAACTGCGCGGTTATATGGCAGACAGTGTTCAAAAAGTAATGGTTGATAAGCTGGCGCTTAATTTCTGGTTTAAGGCCTGCCGCTTAACACGGCTAGAACAGACGAAAGATAAGGTGGCTTTGTTCGACAAGTCATTTTACAATATTTATAATTATTTTCATGGCCGGCTGTTAAGTACAGATGAGTTGAATAAACTGGCAGCGTATTATCTTTACCATTCAAAGTCGGAGTGGGTAGTTGAGTTGTTATGGCCAGAGTTTGAAAATAAGAAGAACAATCCACGTGGATTGCAATTGCTTGCTAAAACTCTTTACCAGAATTACGAGGAAACTGGTAATGCAGACTACTACGAATTTCTAAAACAGGTTTATGCAATTATGGGGAAGGATAAGTGGTGCCCTATGTTTATAGGGCCGTGTAACATTAGCTTTCAGGCACTGGATTATAAGGAGTTCCGTGATTTTTACTGTGACAAGTGCGCAGACTATTTAAATTACGTGAAAGATCCAAACAACGTTTCGAAATAGGAATGAAGTAAATGAAAATACTTGTCCAGCATTAGGGCAATAGCTATTCTTCCTAAAAAAATGTATGTTTAAGTTTTGTACAAATCGGATAACATGAACCAGTTTAAAAACACTGTAATTGAATATAGACACGGTTTCTTTCTTCCAAAAGGCGGATTGGTGTTTGGCGTTGCTGCTTTTTGCATTGCCGCTCTTCTTATTTCGCGGTTAAATTATTTAAGTTTTATCTCAATTCCCGTTGTTCTTATTGGTTTCGTGTGCTTTGCTACAACAGGACTTCTCCTCAATGTTGAAGAGCGCAGTATTTTGCAGTACACAAAAGTTCTTGGCAAATGCACCGGTGGAAAGCGGTCTTTTAATGAATTCGGATTCGTTACCATTATCCGTCAGCAGTATTCAGTGAAAGCAGTTGGCAAACCGGATGACGAAGCCCTAGATAAGTTTGCTACATACAATGTGTTGCTAACTAGTAAGACATTTTTCCTCAAGCAGCTTGTTAAGCAATGCCAGGGATATGAAGAAGCTTTAAAAGAAGCTCAGACTGTTTCCGCAGCTTTAGGATTTGAGCTTGTAAAATATAAACCAGTAGCCGCTACAAGAAAGAAAAAGGGCTGATGTTATCCGAGTGGGGCCTCCTCAACCGAATCTTCTTTTAACCGGCGAATGTTTTTATCAATGTATCTTTCATTCGTTATCAGGGCCTGCTGAATACGTTGTGCGTAGCGAATACTAGCCAGGATCTCTTTTTGCTTTTCATCTACCAGTTCTTTTTGGCCTGTGATGATCTCGTTTTGTCTTTGAGTCTGCTGCTCCTTTGCTTCAATAATACTTTTCTGTTTGCTGGTTATTTTAAAACGGTTAAACATAAATCCAGCAAAAATCAATACCAATATTAAACCTACGTACAAAAAGTATTGCTGGTTTTGTTTTACTTTCACTTCGGCTTTGTGCTTGGCAAGTTCAATGTTTTTTATTTCATTCTCTTTAATATTGGTAATGCTGTCCCGGGCGGCTTTTTTCTCATAATCATATTTGAACTGCGACCGGATACTGGCTTTTTTTGCTTCCTGGTTAGTGATGCTGTCTCTCATGATTACAAATAATTCATAACTCGCAAGCGCCTCTTTATAGTTGCCGGTGGCCGTGTATATTTTGTGAAGCTGTCTTGAAGCGTTACGTATATTCTCAGGAAATCCGAGGTCTTTCCCGATCCGGAGACTTTGCAAACTATATTTCAACGCGCTTTTATAATTATTCTGTTTCAGATAAATAGTTCCAATGTTGTTTAAGGTTGAACTTACGCCGTATTTATCGTTAATGACTTCCTGGATCTTTAAACTTTTAAAATAGAAGTCCAGCGCCTTAGGGAAATCCTTTTTTATCTTATAAATGGTGCCAAGATTGTTTAAGGAAAATGCCATTCCCGACATATCTTTGATGCTTTCACGGATGAGAAACGCTTCCTGGTAATAATACAGCGCAGAATCTGTCTTGCCTTTTTTATTATAAATGATGCCGATGCTGTTTAAGCTGGAAGCCTCTCCTTTTAAATTTTTAATCTCGCGATTTATTTTTAGACTACGCCTATAGTATTCGAGTGCTTTTGCGGTGTCGCCCTGGCTGATATATATTCCGGAGATGTTGTTGAGAGCAACGGCAATGCCCGCGCGATTATTGTTCTTTTCAGCGAGTTTAAGGCTTTGATGAAAGAAGTTCAGCGCCTTGGGAACATCGCCCTGGTTAGAATAGATAGCGCCAATATTGTTAATGCATTCAGCAACACCTCTCACATCGTTAACCTTCTCACGCATGGCCATACTTTTAAAGTAATACTCCAATGCGCTGGCACTTTCGCCCTGTACTGATTTTATATAACCGAGAGAGTTGTAAGTAGATCCCATGCCGTCCGCATCGTTGGTCGCCTCTTCAATTTTCAGACTTTTCAGAAAATAATTAAGGGCTGTTTTCAGATCGCCCTGCGACTGAATAACTGCCCCCATGTTGTTCAATGTTAAAGCAACTCCCTTTTTGTCATCTATCCTTTCCTGGATGGCCAGACTTTTATTGTAATACAGGATAGCTTCATCAATATCTCCGCGTTCTGCAAAAATAACCGCCATGTTATTAAAATTAAGTGCCATCCCTTTTTTATCGTTAACCTCTTCCTCAATCCGGATACTTTTAGCGTAATACTCCAATGCTTTTTTTACGTCGCTGGCCTGCTGATAAAAATATCCGTAATTGGTAAGTGAGGTAGCGTACTGCTCTTTGTAAAATTTATATTCGGTATTTGCGGGAGATAAACCTTTCAAATGTTTTTCTGCCAGCGCGAAGAGCTGCTTGTTGTAGCCAGGCCACTCATCGTCGCCTGTTACCTCAATCAAACCCGATAAAACAACGCAGCGGGTAGTGTCGTGGCTTGCATTTTGGAGTGCGCGCTTTAAAGAGTCAATAACAGATTGCTGCGAATGTATTCGCCCAACAATCAGAAATAAAAATAAGGTGAAATACTTTGGTTTCAATTTGGAATGGGAATAGTAAAGCAAGATAATAAAATCTTTCAGTTTTTGTGTTATAGAGGTATGCTGCGTGATTGGACCCATAACTTTTCGACAAAAAGGATAGGCGATTAAAAGTAATAGGTGTTTTAAGTTATTGATATGCTTGCCTCGTCATCCGTTTAAATTCAAATGAATATTCCGGGGTTAATTTTCCGGAAAACACCCGAAAACAGAATTCCTCTAGATTTTATCACGAAATTCGCTGAAGGTTGGCATTAATTAATTTTTATGAGGTATATTTTATTAAAGACACTTTTAACGATTTTATTTTTTGGCCGCGGGGAATGCGGAATGGCACAGACAGATTTAAGCTATTACATCGGTCAGGCTAAGAGCAACAGCCCACTGGTGCGCGACAATAAGTACCAAAGCGAAGCGAATAAAATTGAATCGGAAAGAATCAAAGCGCTTTACACCAAGCCACAGGTAACATTTAATGCGGCAATAGCGGTTGCTCCCATCATTAACAGGGACAATGGTGCTTCGCAGTTTCAATTGAGTCCTTCTGATGCCACAAATTATTCCGGTTACGATATTGCAGCGAGTAACGGCGGTGTATACCAAGGAATGTTTAATGTTACAAAACCTATATTCAACGCCGCAAAAGTAGGCATTGCTACCCGACAATCCAGTGTTGCCGCGTTAATTAACGAAAACACCATCCGGCTTAGCGAACACGATATTGAGAAGCTGGTGACTGACCAATATATCCTTTGCGTTCAGGATCTCAAACAGAAGGATTACATTGAAAATTTGAACCAATTAATAAGCGAGCAAAAAGTAATCATAAACAAACTGGTTGGGAGCGGTTTACTAAAACAATCTGATTTATTACTTGTTACTATTGAACAACAAACCCAGCAGAATGCGCTGACCCTTTTTAAATCTACCTATCGCCGCGATCTGATGGATTTAAACATATTATGTGGCATCAATGATACCGGTTGGGTTAACCTAAAAGACCCGGAGCTCAAGCTGAATGCTAACGCAACGCAATCCAACTTTATGGAAAAGTACCGTTTGGATAGTTTAAATCTGATTGCCGGCCAACAACTGTTCGAATTAAAATACAAACCGCAGCTTTCCGCTTTTGCCAATGCTGGTCTTAACGGCGTTTATGTGCCCACCCTTCCAAATCGCCTGGGCTTTAGTACCGGGCTTAATTTTTCAGTTTTTTTGTTCGACGGCAAACAAAAAAGTTTAAACAAAAGAAAGACCGATATTTTAATAAAATCATCACAGCTCTATAAATCAAATTTTATTACTGTTAACACCATTCGTAAAAATAAAATCCTTTCCGAAATATCTTCTTTAAATGAACGCATTGCAGTTTCGGAAAATCAAATAAAGGATTATAAGCAACTGCTGGAATACTACAAAACCGAAGTGATTACCGGACAACAATCAGTAACCGCCTACATTTTAACAGTAAAAAACTTTGGCACATTACAACGGGATTATGTTTTATTGCTTACCACTAAGCAACTACTGATAAATACTTACAATTATTGGAATTGGTAATTATGAAAAAAATACATTTAGCCGCTGTCTTAATTTCTATCTGTTTAACGTGCTGCATACAACGACCAAAGGAGGAAGAGGTGAAAATTACAGCGCGACCACATGTTCAGGTAGAGGGTATTCGTACCGGATCCATCAACGATGACATTACATTATCTGCCACCAGCGTTTATTTAAAAAGAAATGTAGTAACCGCTGAAATACCTGCGTTTATTACTAAGGTTAATTTCCGCTTAGGCGATAAAGTCGTGAAAGGGCAGGTATTATATGAACTGCAAACCAAAGAAAAGAAGGCTCTTGGAAGACAACTAACAGAGCTGGATACGTCACTTAAAAATTTTGGCACCATTAAAATATATGCACCCGGATCGGGTATCGTAAGCACGTTTGATAAACAACAAACGGGCGATTATGTTCTGGAAGGCACGCAGCTTTGCACCATAGCGGAGAGCAGTGAGCTGGCCTTCCAGATAAATGTTCCCTATGAATATAATCAGTTTACTAAAGCCGGCAGTAAATGCACAATAACTTTGCCCGACAATAGTGTTCACCAGGCTGTGATAACCACTCCGCTTAGTGCCATGAATGCATTGGCACAAACGCAAACCATGCTTGCAAAATGTAACGAAACGTTATTCTTGCCTGAGAACCTGATTGCGAAGGTTCAGGTAACTAAAACAGGAAGCACTACCAAACAAATAATTTCGAAGGCCTGCGTGCTAAGCGATGAAATGATGCAGGAATTTTGGGTAATGAAACTCATTAATGATACTACTGCCGTTAAAGTTCCGGTGACTATAGGAAATAGAAACGAAACGGAAATTGAAATAAACGCCCCGGTATTCAGTTTGCAGGATCGTATCATTAGCAACGGTAACTACGGGTTACCGGATACCGCTTACGTAAAAATTATAAAGTAGTTCAAATGCTAAATTCAAAAAACTACTTCAGAATATTTGGCAAGCCCATTGTTTTTATGGGTGTTCTGCTTTTGGTTGCTGGTATATTTTGTTATACCAGAATGCAAACCAATCTTTTTCCGGAAGTATTGTTTCCGAGAATCACCATTTTGGTTGATGCGGGTCAGATACCGGTTGACCGGATGATGATTACGATTACCAAGCCGCTGGAAAGCGC
>JACDDR010000069.1:11443-21452 GCA_013816895.1 Bacteroidota bacterium | reverse complement strand
GAATTTACAGTTTACCTTTAATAAGTAGATGTAGTTTTTCTAAAAGGGAAGAAACTGATTTTTCTTTGGTAGCCGCTGGAAATCGTTTAGCAGCAAGCTTCTTGAATTTAGAAATAGTTGCCAAATCAATATCCTTCAGACTTGCTCGTTCTTCAATAACTGATTCCCAAGACAATCCACTTTTCTCTAATAAGAATTTTTGAAGTTCCGCTCCGTTTTGCTCATGCGTGGTGCTTCCTGAACGTAGATAATATTTTCCCTTATATGAAATAGGAGCCTCATAAGGCTTTACCTTGATACTAATATAATCCTTTGTCTTTTCACGCTTAAGACTGACTTCAGCAACTACTCCAAGAAGATCAACTATTTTATTAGGGATATCCTCTAACAATTTTTTAGCATTTTCAACTCCTACAACCTGTCCATTATCGTTTATACCAATATAAATAGTTCCTCCAATTGTATTTGCAAATGCACAAATGGTCTTTAAAAACTCATCTCTCCACGATTGTTTGTATTCTATATTTTGGCTTTCCTTTTTGGCCATTAGGTTAAATAAATTCGAGATGCCAAATTACTGAAAAAAGAAGTGGTTTTAACTAAAAGGGTAATCTATTAAAAAAATAATTGGTTACTCATAAGAAAGAGAAAGAGGTGTATTTAATCTGCTTAATAAGGAGTTTTAATCTTCAGCCGCAAGATTTTGAATTTCTTGCGATATCTTTTTTCGACTAAGTTTTGGATAAGGAATCGGAGGCTTTCGGTCACTTAATTCCTCTATAAGTTTATGGTTATATTTCACCAACAGTTCATTCTGTTTTTCAAGCAGCTTGATCCTTTCACCTAATACCTCGAGATTGGCTAATTGCCGGTGTACAATCATTTCAAGGTCAGATTTGGTGTATTTGAATCCCATTGAATCTAAGTACCGTACAGTATTCGGAACACGCAAGTATACCTCCCATTTAATAATCAATTTCTGCCCCAAGCCTAATTATATTACAGATAGGTGGATTTCTTCATCGGTTGTCATTTACGCTAAAAATTAGCGTAAATGGCCGTAAAAACGCCAACCTGAAGCAAGTTGGGAGGGGGGCGATTATAAAAGGTCTAAAATACGGCATTTGTTATTTTCTTCAATTCTTCAAGGATTTCGTTCGAATCTAGCCCTATGTCGCCCACTAAAGCCTCACAGAAATGTGGGGCTTTTCGAATTTTGTATTACGTGTATATTATATATTCTCAAAGGGCAGGAAAAAAGTACACTGGTTTTTCTGAAGATATTACTTTACGACTACAACAACACAATGAAGGATCTTTAGGTGTTTATACTAAAAACAAGGGGCCTTGGGTCTTGATACATTTGGAAGAGTTTGAAAACAAGAGTGAGGCTCTAAAGAGAGAAAGATATTTAAAAACGGGTGCCGGAAGGGATTATATAAAGAAAGTAACAGGACATTAAGGGTCACTGTCCGCCGCGGCGGACGAACCCAGTAGTTCCCACCAAAGCGGGGATTTCAAATATCATGTTTGAATCCCCGCTTTTTATTTCCGCTGCATCCTTAGATAACTGCGAGAAATAGCGGATCACAAAATTCACTTCCTTGGTTCGACGCAGATTCTTTCAGTCTTCATTAATTTCTTTCATATTTTGTCTCGGTTGGGGTTCACAGGGAACGATTAGTAAAAACTACTTACGGGGCCTTTTTTCTTTTCGTCCACGTTCCTGATTTTTGTTATTTTTACTTTATATGAAAAATCCGTTGCTTTTTTTGTGCATATATCTTTCTTTTTGCTCTACTGCGCAAACCAAGCAAATAGACAGCCTTAAACTGGCTTTAAAAACTGCGAAAGAGGACACCAATAAGATAAATGTTTTAAATAAACTAAGTTTAAAATTATATTACATACCTAATTATGATAGCTCTCTTGTGTATGCAAAACAAGCAATAGCCCTTTCCAGCTCCCTTCCCTTTAGGCAAGGGAAGGGATGGGCTAAAGGAATAGCGCAGGCCAGTAATATTATAGGGTTTATTTGCCTTCATCAAGGCAATTATCCAGAGGCATTAAAAAACTATTTTTCCGTTTCAAAAATACGTGAAGAATTCAACGATAAAGAAGGTATTGCCGATTCCTACAACAATATAGGAAATGTTTATTATAGGCAAGGGAATTTTATAGATGCACTGAAAAGTCATTTTACTGCTTTAAAGATACGCGTAGAAATTAAAGACCAACGCGGCAGAGCTAATTCTCACAACAATATAGGAAATGTTTATGCGAGTCAGGCTAATTATCCTGAAGCATTGAAAAATTATTTCGCTGCTTTAAGAATACGTGAAGAAACCAATGATAAAAAAGGTACTGCTGATTCTTACAACAATATCGGGATTGTGTATTCAAAACAGGGTGATTATTCTGAAGCGTTGAAAAACCAATTACTTGCTTTGAACATACACGAGGTATTAAAAGATAAGGCAGGAATAGCTGCTTCGTTTACAAATATAGGAGCGACGTATTTGGAGTTAAAAAATTACAAGGAAGCCAAAGTTTACAGCACAAAGGCACTTGGATTGGCAAAAGAAATTGGACACTTAGAAATTATCAAAGAAGCGAGTCAGGCCCTTTGCGCGATATATGCTTCTACAGGTAGGCATAAAGAAGCATTAGAGTATTATAAAGCATATATCACGGCAAGAGACAGTTTGGTTAATGAAGAAAACACTAAAAAAACGGTGCAGCAGTCCATGCAATATGAATTTGATAAAAAAGAATCGGCTACCAAATTAGAACAGGAAAAGAAAGATGCTATAGCCGATGCAGAAAGTCGCAAACAAAAAATAGTGATTGCTGCAATTAGTATTGGTTTACTTTTGGTACTTGTTTTGGCCCTGGTTGTATTCAGGAATTTACGTATCAATAAAAAGAAGAACTTGATTATACAAAGTCAAAAAGAAGCCGTGGAAAAACAAAAAGAGCTGGTAGATGAGAAAAACAAAATAGTAGAGGAGCAAAAACTTCATATTGAAGAGAAACATAAAGAAATAACCGATAGCATCAATTATGCCCAGCGCATACAAAAAGCGATCCTGCCACCACCGGAATATATCAATCAATACATACCATATAATTTGGTGCTCTACAAACCAAAAGATATTGTAGCCGGAGATTTTTACTGGATGGAAACGATTGAAGATTTGATCTTTATAGCCGCAGCCGACAGTACCGGACACGGTGTCCCGGGCGCTATGGTATCAGTAGTTTGCAGCAATGCATTAGACAGGAGCCTGAAGGAATTTAAAGAAACCCATACAGGAAAGATATTGGATAAGACACGCCAATTGGTAGTAGATACATTTGCCAAAAGCAGTGCCGATGTAAAAGACGGCATGGATATTTCATTACTGTGTATTGATAATAAGAACAAACGAGTTTTTTGGAGTGGAGCTAATAATTCACTCTGGTATATTCAGGAAAATCAATTAACCGAAATAAAAGCGGACAAACAATCCATCGGAAAAACAGATAACCCAAAACCATTTACAACTCATAAAATAGAATATAAAAAAAACACGACGTTTTATTTGTTTACGGATGGCTTTGCCGACCAGTTTGGTGGACCAAAGGGCAAGAAGTTTAAATACAAACAGTTTTCAGATCTGTTATTAAACATCAATCACTTACCTCTTGAACAACAGGCTCAATTAATAAATGAAAGTTTTGAGAACTGGAGAGGAAGCTTAGAACAGGTTGATGATGTATGTGTGCTTGGGATTAAATTATAAAATGTCATTTAACTTGGTTAAATGATTTATATGCTCTGGTTCAGGCATAAATAGTCTTCATAAAATTATTTGATTTTTTTTCCTAAAATTTGCGCAAATGATTGCGTGCATTTATAATCGTAGTTTAAAGGAGAGGCCTATTGTTCCGCGAATACATCAGGTCTTTAATTCGTTGAACATTATCAAATTCTTTGCTACAAATCAACAACACCTTCTTGCAGATTAGCATTTTTTTCATTTCGGCTGTTCCATCCATCATTTCTACGCTTTTTTTTGCATTTCGATTTCTTGCATGTTTGTCCTCCCAAATTTTACAGCGTAATCAGGTGCATCGCCATTGGTCTGTGCAATGGTGTATGGGCCGCCAACGATTTAAGTATAGCTATATCTTTTTTGCTTTGCATTGCCGCATTAAATTAAAATAAAAAGTGTAACAAATGTAACTTTTATAAAAAGTTGTGTAATGTTTAAGGTTGCCAAATCCCTTCCCTTTGTCGCAGTGATGATTCAGTCACAAAATAAAAAGAGAAAAAATGAAAGCGAAAAAAATATGGATTTCTTTAACCGCGGTCTTATTATCGGTTGCCATTATAAGCTCCTGTAAAAAAGATAAATATGTTCCTATAAACGGAATGTGTCCCACGGTAATATCTACAAACCCTGCCGATAAGGCTACACTTGTTCCCCGTAACAAAGTGATCAGTGTAACCTTCAATGAAAAAATGAACCCTGCATCAATCACTCAGGAATCCTTTGTGTTATTCCAGGGAGCAAATAAAATTGCAGGTACCATTTTGTATGATGAGTCAACTCCGACCATGAGTTTTGTACCAAGCGCAACCTTATTAGCAAATACTTCCTATACAGGAAGAGTTACAACCGCTGTTAAGGATTTACTGGGAAATGCTTTGCAAACGGATTACGTATGGACCTTTATGACGGGCATTACCAGTGCTATCATTTATGACGTAACGCCGCCTACCGTTATGTCTACCGACCCTGCAGATGGTGCAACAGGGGTTGTGCTTAATAAGGTAGTAAGGGTAACTTTTAGTGAACAAATGAATAGTATCACTATTTCGCCCTCTACTTTTTTTATTAAACAGGCGGGCGTGTTAGTACCGGGTACAATTTCATATTCGGGGCTCAAAGCTTTTTTTACACCGTCCTCTAATTTAATACCAAATGCTGTTTACATGGCAACCGTTACGACGGGTGCGAAAGATCTGGTTGGTAATGCGCTTGCGAGCAGCTACACCTGGAGTTTCACCACCAGTTCAAGCCCTACTGCTTTCTTGCCTTTGGTGATTTCAACAGATCCGGCAAACAATGCAACGGGCGTTCCTTTGAACAAAATTATTACTGCAACATTTAATGAGCAGATGGATGCTTTAACCATTACACCTTCAACCTTTTTATTAAAAGAGGGTGCTAACTCGATAGCCGGTACTGTTTCTTATGCGGGTAACACTGCGTCATTTACACCATCAAGTCCTCTTTTGAATGGTACGCTTTATAGTGCGACGATTACAACCGGCGCGAAAGACTTAGCGGCAAATGCTTTATCAAACGATTACGTATGGACTTTCAGCACCGTACCAACAATAGTTGTTCCTGTTGTTTCTGTGATAGATTTAAAATCGGTTGGACATTTCGGTATCATTTCAGGAGCTGGTGTTAGTAACAGCGCAGGCCTTAGCGAAATTCACGATATGGATGTAGGTATCAGTCCTGGCCCACGTTCTTCAATCACAGGATTTCCTCCCGCGGTTGTAATTAATGGAACAATATTCGCGTCAGATGACATTGCTCCTCCAGGTGTGCCTGCCATGTTAGTTCAGGCTAAACAAGATCTAACGGACGCGTATTTATTCGCTGAAGCAATGACAAATCCTGCGCCGGTTAGTATTGCCGGAGATATCGGAGGTTTAACACTTGCGCCAGGAGTTTATAAATCTACTTCTACGTTATTGATTCAGGGTGGAAACCTAACATTAGATGCTCAGGGGGATCCGAATGCTTTTTGGGTGTTTCAGATCTCATCAGCTTTTACCACAGTGGGTGGAGCAGGGGGAAGCATTATACTTGCAGGAGGTGCACAAGCCAAAAACATTTTCTGGCAAACAGGTAGTTCGGCTACGATTGGTGACTACACAGCTTTCCAGGGAACTATCCTTGCATTAACATCTATAACGATGAACGCTTACTCAACCGCAGTTGGAAGAATGCTTTGCAGAAACGGTTCAGTTGTATTAACAAGTACAAACATTATCAATAAACCATAAATCATTAACAACCACTTCAAAAATTGAAGTGGTTGTTTTAGAAAAATTATAAAACTAATTATCAAATGAAACTTTTAAATAAAAAAAGCCTTTGCATTCCAAAGTCAATTAGCGGACTAGCCAAAACCGTTGTTTTGAGCTCTCTTTTTATAGCAGGTCTTCAAACATCTGTAAACGCTCAAAAAGATTCTATTGCACCGCCAAAATGGTGGGTTGGGATTGCCGGAGGTGTAAATATTAATTTCTACAATGGAAGTACTCAGAAATTGAATAACGATTTAACATCCCCAACACCCTTTCATAGTGGAAAAGGATTCGGACTCTTTCTTGGCCCATTGGTAGAATATCACCAGTTAGGTAAAAGATGGGGCTTTATGCTACAAGCGGGCTACGATAGCCGGAAAGGAAAGTTTAACGAAATAAAAACACCGTGTAACTGTCCCACAGATTTATCAACTAAACTTAGTTACGTAACAGTTGAACCAAGTTTGCGCATTGCGCCATTTAAGGGAAATTTTTATATGTATGTTGGTCCTCGTTTCGCATATAACCTCGATAAATCATTTATTTTTCATCAGAAAGTAAATCCCGAATATCCTGATCAAATCGCAAACCCTGCAATAAGCGGAGATTTAAGTGATGTAAAACCGGTGTTGGTATCGGCACAGGTTGGAATAGGTTACGATATTAATCTTTCAGCAAAAACTAATCAAACACAATACGTACTTTCTCCCTTTGTTTCCTTTCAGCCTTATTTCGGACAAGAGCCGCGCACTATCGAAAGCTGGAATGTAACAACTGTTAGAGCAGGTGCTGCGTTTAAATTCGGACGCGGTCGTAAAGTTTCTCATGACGCTGAAAAAGCCGACGCTATTGCAGTAGTACCTGTAAAAACGGTAATTCCTGAACCTGCTGCAGTTGCAGGTGAGGATGCAAACGTTGCGTTTACTATCAATTCTCCCAACAATATTCCTGTAGAGCGTAGAGTAAGAGAAACTTTCCCGATTCGTAATTATGTGTTCTTTGATGAAGGATCTACTCACATTCCAACACGTTATGTGTTGCTGGAAAAAAGTCAGGTGAAAGAATTCAAAGAAGAACAGCTTGAAGTATTCGCGCCTAAAAATTTAACAGGCCGTTCAAAACGACAGATGGTAGCTTATTATAATATTTTGAATATCCTTGGAGACCGTATGAATAAAAAACCTACGACAACTATTATATTAGCCGGCTCTTCAGAGCAAGGAATTGCTGATGGCCAACAAATGGCCGAATCAGTAAAAAAATATTTAGTAACTACATTTGGAATCGCCCCAGGTCGAATTACTACACTTGGATTGGACAAACCAAGAATACCATCCGGCGTTGAAGGAGGTACAACAGACTTATCGCTTTTAGCGCAAGGAAACCGTCGTGTAACTATTGAAACTACTTCACCTACTCTTCTAATGGAATTCCAAAGTGGTCAGGATGCTCCTTTAAAGCCGGTAGAACTCGTTGGGGTTCAGGAAGCGCCAATTGACAGTTATGTTACGTTTAATGTATCTGACGAAAAAGACGCAATTAAAACCTGGTCACTTCAGGTAACGGATGAAAAAGGAGTTACGCAGAATTTTGGTCCTTATGAGGAAGGGACTTTGAGTCTGCCTGGTAAAACAATCTTAGGAACCCGTCCTGAAGGTGATTACACAGTAAAAATGACAGGCAAAACCAAAAGTGGCAAAACGGTTACGAAAGAAGCAAAAATGCACATGGTACTCTGGACACCTCCAAAAGATGAAGAAGGCGTGCGCTACAGTGTAATTTTTGATTACAATGAAGCTAAAGCTACTACAGTGTACGAAAAATATCTTACTGATATCGTTGTGCCTAAAATTCCGGTTGGCGGCAAAGTTATTATTCATGGATACACCGATATTATTGGGAATGCTGATTATAATAAAAAGTTGTCTGTAAAACGCGCAAATGATGTAAAAGCAATCATGGAAAGTGCATTGGCAAAAGCAGGCAGAACAGACGTGACGTTTGAATTGTTTGGGTTTGGTGAAGATGAGGGCCTGGCGCCTTTTGAAAACAAATTTCCGGAAGAGCGCTTTTATAATCGTTCGGTTATCATTGACATCATTCCAAAAAAATAAATTGAACTACTGAATAGTAAAGGCTGTTTGATTTATCAAGCAGCTTTTTTATTTAAAAAATAAAGTTAAAAGTGAGAATGATGTAAGTCGCGCTCAGTTTTATGTAACAAATAGGAACGTTAACAAACACACCTTTGAGGAAAGAAAATATATAAATGATCGCGGTGACTCTAAGAAAAAAAAATAATTGGCTAATCAATACATATGAATAAAATTATTTCAAATACAAAAGAAGAACCTGCAAATGACGAACAAAAACAAAGTTCTTTAACCGTCGCGTTTTTAAATTTATTCAGAGAAATAACTGAACTTACACAATTTACAATCAGGTTTTTTAAAACATTATTTCTTCCGCCCTACGAATTTAACGAACTCTTAAGGCAATGTTATATTATAGGCTGTAAGTCATTTGCCCTTGTTGGTGTCACCGGCTTTATTATGGGACTCGTACTAACCATTCAGTCGCGGCCAACCCTCGCTTCGTTCGGCGCAGAGTCCTGGCTTCCGGCAATGGTAGCTGTTTCAATTATTCGTGAAATTGGCCCGGTAATTACCGCTTTAATTTGCGCGGGTAAAGTTGGGTCAGGAATTGGAGCGGAACTGGCTTCAATGAAAGTTACCGAACAAATTGACGCGATGGAAGTGTCAGGAATTAATCCCTTCAAGTATATTGTTGTTACCAGAATACTCGCGACCACATTAATGATACCTCTGTTAGTAATTTTTTCGGATGTAATTTCTTTATCCGGATCTTTTTTAGCGGTTAATATCAAAGGTGATGTTTCCTTTCAGTTATTTTTTGCGCAGGTTTTCGAGAAAGTTACGTTTACCGATCTATTACCGTCGGTAATAAAAACTTTTTTCTTTGGATTTACAATTGGCTTAGTTGGATGTTACAAAGGATACAATGCCACTAAAGGAACTGAAGGGGTGGGTATTTCAGCAAACTCCGCTGTTGTAATGGCCTCCTTGCTGGTTTTTATTGTTGATATGGTTGCTGTACAAATAACAAGTTTATTTTCATAAATAACCCAATGACCGTTATGCTAAAAAATAAAATAACCGTGCCAGATTTGAATCGCAAATCGGAACCCGATGATGTTGTTATCGACGTAAAAAATTTACAAAAGTCATTTGGGGTTAATTCCGTCTTAAAAAATCTTAGCTTCTCTCTAAGAAAAAGAGAAAATCTTGTGATACTCGGAAAATCCGGTAGCGGCAAGTCGGTTCTGCTAAAGTGTATTGTAGGCCTAATTTGGCCGGATGCCGGTAATATCAAGGTGCTTGATAAAGACGTCAACGAGCTTGAAAACGAAGAGTTAAATCTGTTGAGGAAAAAAGTAGGATTTCTTTTTCAAAGTGCCGCCTTGTATGATTCTATGACAGTAAGAGAAAATCTGGAATTCCCGTTAAGAGGCCAAAACGAATTGAATGAGAATGAGGTGAATGAACTGGTGAACGAAACTCTTGAAAATGTGGGATTATTAGACACAATCGATAAAATGCCCTCTGAACTTTCTGGCGGTATGCGAAAAAGAATAGGCCTGGCACGAACACTGATCTTAAAACCTGAAATTATGCTTTACGATGAGCCAACAACCGGACTCGACCCTCTTACATCAAAGGAGATTAGTCTCCTGATGATGAAAATACAGGAAAAGCAACAAACCGCTTCCATAATTATCACGCACGATATTGCCTGCGCAAAAATTACAGCCAATCGTATTATTGTTTTAAAAGGCGGAGTAAGCGCAGCTGAAGGAACTTTCGACGAATTGGAAAAATCAAAAGACTCCTGGGT
>JACDDR010000069.1:0-11433 GCA_013816895.1 Bacteroidota bacterium | reverse complement strand
GTTCAATCCTTTTTTAAATAATAACTAAAAGTACATTCATGAAAAAACAAAATAATAACAAGATTAAATTAGGAGTATTTGTATCGGTTGGGTTTCTGCTATTTATAACCTCCATTTATTTTATAGGAAGAAAACAACAGCTTTTTAGCAGTACTTTTAAAGTAAGCGGAATATTTAAAGATATCAGTGGGTTGCAGGTAGGCAACAACGTGCGGTTTTCCGGCATAACGGTTGGGGTTATTGAAAATATCGAGATAATTGCTGATACAGCAGTGAGAGTGGATCTTAACATTGAGGAAGACGTTAGAAAATTTATAAAGAGAGATGCAAGGGCCATTATCGGTTCAGATGGCTTGATGGGAAATAAAATTGTGACCTTGCTTCCGGGAACAACTGGAAAAAAAGAAATTCAAAATAATGATTTCATTACAACCGCTATTCCAGTAAATATTGATGATATTCTGGCAAGCTTAAAAATAACTGGCGCAAACGCCGCAAAAATAACCGAAGACCTTTCTGTGATCGTAAATAATATCCGGGAGGGAAGAGGTACAATAGGCAAACTTTTTATGGATACCGTATTTGCAAACAATATCGATCAGACCATTGTTAATATAAAACAAGGTGCCGGCGGGTTTTCGCAAAACATGAATGCTGCGAGTCATAACGTTTTATTGCGGGGCTTCTTTAAAAATAAGAAGAATAATGAAAAAGAAAAAAATGAGGAAAAAGCTGGAAAGAAATAGTTTCACCCGGAGCCCAGCTCCGCAGAGGATAAGTCTAAATCTTAAAAGCTAGCAAACTGTGACTTATGCAACTTATTTTAACAAAACTGTAAGACAAAGAAAACAAGAGATAATCATCTTTGTAACGTAACAACTTAGTTGCAAATAAAAATAAAAAAATGGCAAATTCACCATGGGAATCCAAAGAATGGAGTGACCAAAAAATTAAACTCAGAGCAAGGTTTGCAATTTTAACCGAAGGGGACCTAAATTTCGCCGAAGGAAAAAAAGAAGATATGCTTACTAAGGTACAAAAGAAGCTCGGTCATACGAAAGCCGAACTTGAAACTATCATCACAGGCCTCTAAATCATTAATCTTTACTTTTTTAATCAAACAACCAAACAATCAAACAACAAACCTATGAAAAATTTATTCAAATTATTTATCCTAATCACAACAGTAAGCATCTTACTTTCATCTTGTAAATCGTCTTTAACCAAGCGTCATTACAGAAATGGATATTTTGTTCAGCATTCCAATAAACCTGCAAATATCAAGTCCAGGGATTCTAAGGATGTGAAGCAACAACTTGTTTCTGTGTCTCCGCACACCGTTAATGTTATTCCGGAGGAAAAGGTGCTCGCTAACGCGGAGAAGACTCCCTTTATCAATAAAATTAAGTTTGATAAAGTAAGTTTACCCTCTTTATCCAGCAACCCTGCTAATCGCTCTTTAACCAAGCAGGCCGACAAGGTTCAATCTTCTCACGAAACCGGAAACATTGAAAATCATACCGCCAAAAACAATATCGGAAACGCGAAAACGCTCAGTGCGTCTGGTGATGGCGATGGTGATGCCCGCAGTTTTTTCTGGACCATAATCCTTGTTCTATTAATTATCTGGCTTGTTCTTATTTTTCTTGGCGACGGCTTTGTAGTCGGGTCCTTAATTAATTTACTATTACTTGTAGCGCTTATCCTCTTTATCTTGTGGTTGTTCAGGGTTATTTAAGTAAAAAATAAAAGAAGACTCTTTAAAAAAACCTCGCAGAAATGTGAGGTTTTTTATTTCATCCGTTCAGGCACACATGATCTTATGTTCTTCTGTAAGAGTTTATGAAAGATTGCAGAATCAATTTTCCAGAAGCTTTAGTTCGCCGACTGAGGTTTTATATTCTGATTTTATGTTTTCAATAATTTGCGCGCAGGGTAATACCTTGTCAATTAACTCAGCCGATTTACCTGCACACCAAAGCCGATTATAATTGTTGGGCAAAACAGATTCTTCTAGTTTTTTCATTCCTCTCGCCTGTACCAACATTTTAAACCATTTTTTGGTACGGGGACTATTACTCATGAATTTCTCGAACCACGATTGGTTATAACCCATTTTTTTTGCTTCGGGCGTATCTATAATTGTGCAGGGAGACCCCGACAACTTTGTAGTCATAACAATGTCATCCATTCCGGCGTTAACGATCGCATTTTTATAGGCGGCATTTACAGCACATTCTTCACTTGCAATAAACCGTGTGCCTATTGAAGCCCCGTGAGCTCCAAGCGCAATTACCGAAAGCAGGCCGGCGCCGTTTGTAATGCCTCCGGCCGCGACAATAAATTTATCGGGAAATTGGTTTTTCAAAGCCGGCACTAAAACCTGCAAGGGGTTAGGCCCCGCGTGTCCTCCGGCCCCCTGACCTACAGCGATGAAGCCATCGCAATTACTGTCGTAACATTTTTGCGCGTGCTCCATGTTGGTCACATCGCAAAACACCTTAGCGCCATAAGAATGGGCAACCTCAATCACTTTGGCGGGGTTTCCGAGCGAAGTAATATAGAACGGCACTTTATTACGGGCACATATTTTTAAGTGTTCCTCGTAGTAAGGATTTGTTTTTTGCACGATCAGGTTTACGCCATAGTTCCCGCCAGGGTTCAGTGCGTGGTAATCATTAAGCTCTTTGAGTAGTTTATCAAGCTCACCGCTTCTCCTGTAATTAAGAGAGGGGAATGTGGATAATATTCCACTCTTCATCCCCGCTTTCATCATTTCAATATTGCTCACCAAAAACATTGGCGCCATAATGATGGGAAAGTCCACTTTTAAGGCCTGGGTTAACATGCTTTTTGCCATGTTAGTTTTTAATTAGGAGTTAATACAAATATACAATAAATTTATGCGTGCATAATATTTTTCAAAAAATAAAACCTTTTGAAATTGATTGCGTATAATCAGGAAAAGATGGCAGCTATGGAAAACTTCAGGTTATTTGATCTCCTTCACCGGTTAGTGGAGATGCCTTCTAAGGAGGATGCACTCGCGGCCAAAGAAAATGGTGTATGGCATAAATACAGTACAGGACAATATATTGATACAGTTAACCATCTCAGTTATGCTTTCCTGGCCATGGGTATTAAACCCGGTGATAAGATTGGACTGATATCCAACAACCGTCCGGAATGGAACTTTGTTGATTATGCCTGCCTTCAAACAGGAGCTATTAATACGCCTCTCTATCCAACCATCAGCGATCACGATCTGATTCTCATCATCAAAGAAGCAGACATTCAATATTTTTTCACAGCCACTGAAGAACAGTATAATAAGGTAAAGGCCTGTTCTTCCAACTCCACCATAAAAGAAGTTTTCTGCTTTACCCCGCTTCCCGGAGTACGCAGCTTAAAGGATCTTGTTGATCTCGGTAAAAGCAACATTCAGGAACAAAAACTGGAAGAGATAAAAGCTTCCATCAAACCGGATGATCTTGCTACATTGATTTACACTTCAGGCACCACCGGAAATCCAAAAGGCGTGATGCTTTCGCACCGTAATTTTATAAGTAATGTTATTGGTACAAAAAATCTTTGTCCTTTTAAACCCTATTGGCGCGCACTAAGTTTTCTGCCCTTAAATCACGTGTACGAACGAATGCTTTCCTATTTATATATCAGCAATGGCATGTCGGTTTATTACGCAGAAAGCCTGGATACCATTGGCGCGAATTTAAAGGAAGTAAAGCCGCATATTTTCGTCACGGTACCCCGTCTTCTTGAAAAGGTCTACGAAAAAATCGTAAACGCGGGCGCGCAGCTCACTGGCGTAAAAAAGACGCTTTTTTTCTGGTCGGTAAACCTTGGGCTACGGTACGAACAACACGGCGCCAATGGCTGGTGGTATGAATTTCAGCTAAAAATGGCGAACAAAATTATTTTTAGTAAATGGCGCGAAGCCCTCGGTGGAAATATTGCTGCTGTAGTGTCCGGAGGATCTGCTCTGCAGCCACGCCTGGCGCGCGTATTTCACGCCGCCGGTATCAAAGTGCTGGAGGGTTACGGTTTAACAGAAACCTCTCCGGTAATTGCTGTTAATAATTTTGATGATGATAAAATTAAAATCGGAACTGTTGGCCTCGTGCTCGATAACGTAAAGGTAAAACTCGCCGAAGATGGAGAGGTGTATGTGAAAGGCGACAATGTGATGATGGGATATTATAAGCAGCCGGAACTCACCAAGGAAGTGATTGACGAAGAAGGATGGTTCCATACCGGAGACATCGGCGTTTTTGAGGACGGAAGATTCTTAAAGATAACCGACCGTAAGAAGGAAATGTTTAAGACCTCCGGAGGCAAGTATATAACCCCTCAGCGGATGGAAAATAAATTAAAAGAAAGCCGGTTCATTGAACAGGCTATGGTGATTGGGGAGAACGAAAAATTTCCAGGCGCTTTCGTTGTGCCGGCATCCACCTTTCTTAAACAGTGGTGCGAAAAAAGGAATATTCCTTTTACTTCAAATGAGGATATTATAAAAAACGAGGAAGTTAAACAGCGCATCAGACGGGAGATAGATGAAGCCAATGAGGAATTCGCGCAATATGAACGGATAAAAAAGGTAGAGCTGCTCCCGCGCGAGTGGACAATTGAAAAAGGAGAGATGACGCCGAAATTATCCTTGAAACGAAAAATCATTCTTGAGGCTAATAAAGAAGCATACGATCAAATCTACAGACATACACTATAGTTGGGTTTATGAAAAAAATACATACAGAAACTGTAGATTCAAAATTAAAAACTGCCTGGCAGGTCGTTAGTCGCATGTATAATGCGGAAGCGGCAATGCACGGGGGCACAATTGCAATGTCTCATTTCCTTCTTAATATCGATAGCCGGGAAGGATCTTACGCCTCTGAAATAGCCCCGAGGCTTGGCATGGAGAGCACCTCGTTATCACGCATTATACTTTCGATGGAAGAAAAAAAATTAATAAAGCGCATTCCTGAGAAGGCAGATAAACGTAAAATAAAAATTGTTTTAACAGCAAAAGGCAGAGAGAAAAAGGAAATAGCAAAATCCATTGTCAGAGAATTCAATTTCAAAGTCGAAAAAACGCTGGGGCGTGAAAGTATCAATGAGTTTTTTGCTACCATTGATAAAATTACACGGCTGGCGGAAGAAAAGAGTCAGCACTTAAAAAAATAGAAGGATATGAATTGCGAGTTTTTCAAATACAAACATTAATAAAAATATAATTGGTATCCGATATCACTACTAAAAAACAAATTATTTATATATGAAAAGAGTTATCAATAAGGTTGCTGTGCTTGGTTCAGGTGTTATGGGGTCACGCATTGCCTGTCATTTCGCCAACATAGGCTGCGAGGTATTGCTCCTGGATATTGTTCCAAAGGAACCAAACGAAATTGAAAAGGCGAAAAACCTTACGCTGGAAAATAAGGTTGTAAGAGACCGAATTGCAAATAACGATCTGCAGTTCGCCTTAAAGTCGAATCCTTCTCCCATCTATAAAAAGCAATTTGCTTCAAGAATTAAAACTGGAAATTTTGAAGACGACATGTCAAAAATTTCTTCCTGCGACTGGGTGATTGAAGTCGTAATCGAAAATCTTGAAATTAAAAAAAAGGTTTTTGAAAACGTTGAAAAATTCAGAAAGCCCGGAACGCTGATCACATCTAATACTTCCGGTATACCCATTCATTTAATGACAGATGGAAGATCGGATGATTTTAAAGCACATTTCTGCGGCACTCACTTCTTTAACCCTCCGCGTTATTTAAAATTGCTGGAAATTATTCCTACAAAATTCACTAAAGTTGAAGTGACAGAATTTTTAATGGGTTACGGCGAACAGTTTTTGGGAAAAACTACTGTGTTGTGCAAAGATACTCCCGCTTTTATCGCGAACCGCGTGGGCGTATACAGTATAATGTCGCTGTTGCATACAGTCGAAAAAATGGGTTTAACGGTTGAAGAAATTGATAAATTAACAGGCCCCGTTTTAGGCCGGCCAAAATCGGCAACCTTCCGTACATGCGACCTGGTGGGGCTCGACACCTTGGTAATGGTCGCTAAAGGCCTGAAACAGAATTGTCCCAACGATGAGGCAAAAGAATTATTTGAAATTCCCGGTTATATTCAAAAAATGGTAGATAACAAATGGGTAGGCGATAAAGCAGGACAGGGATTTTATAAAAAAATAAAAAACAAAGAAGGCAAATCAGAGATCCAGGCGCTTGATCTGAAAACGCTGGAATACAAGCCATCACAAAAAGTGAAATTTGCCACGCTTGAAACAACAAAGGCTGTTGATAATTTAAAAGACCGGGTTAAAATTCTGATTAACGGAAAAGATAAAGCGGGTGAATTTTACCGATCAACATTTACAGGTTTATTTCAATATGTCTCCAACAGAATTCCCGAAATTTCAGATGAGCTTTACAGAATAGATGATGCTCTGAAAGCGGGGTTTGGCTGGGATCTTGGTCCTTTCGAATATTGGGATGCCATTGGCGTGAAAGAAGCTGTTTCATTAATGGAGCAATCTTCACTTACGCCGGCAGCCTGGGTTACAGAAATGTTAAAGGATAATGATTCTTTTTATAAGCTTGAAGATGGCGTTCGGAAGTTTTACGATATTCCAACAAAGTCTTACAAAGTAATTCCGGGAACGGAGAAATTTATTTCGCTTGAAAACATCCGCGCAACAAAAACAATATGGAAAAACAGCGGACTCACCATTACTGATCTTGGAGATGGAATTCTCAATGCTGAGTTTCATACAAAGATGAACACTATTGGAGGGGATGTGTTGCAGGGTTTGATGAAAGCAGTTGAGATTGCTGAAAAAGATTACAAAGGATTGGTAATAAGTAACGAGGGAGCAAACTTTTCGGCGGGCGCTAATGTAGGCATGATTTACATGATGGCGGTAGAACAGGATTGGGATGAACTCAACATGGCCGTTAAAACTTTTCAGGATACAACCATGCGTTTAAGATACTCCTCAATACCTGTAGTGGCGGCTCCTCATGGACTGGCTTTGGGAGGAGCATGCGAAATTTGTTTGCATGCAGATAAAGTAGTGGCTCATGCCGAAACATATATTGGTCTGGTTGAATTTGGCGTTGGTCTTATTCCCGGTGGTGGTGGAACAAAAGAGTTTGCTTTGCGGTTAAGCGACTCATTATTAGAAGGAGATGTTGAATTAAATATCTTCAGGGATAAATTTTTGACGCTCGGCCAGGCTAAAGTTTCTACTTCTGCGTACGAAGCTTTTGATCTTGGTATACTCAGGAAAGGAATTGATAAAGTTGTTGTATCAAGAAGCAGGCAACTTGCCGAAGCAAAAGCCGAATGCCTTTTAATGGTTGAGGAAGGGTATTCAAAACCCGCGCCACGCAACGATATTCGCGTACTTGGTAACCAGGCGCTGGGCTTGGTTTACGCCGGAGCCGACTCTATGCGAAGCGGTAATTACATCAGCGACCATGATAAATTTATTTCAGAAAAATTAGGTTTTGTTCTGGCCGGTGGAAATCTCTCTCAGCCAACATTGGTGAGCGAGCAATATCTGCTGGATCTTGAACGCGAAATATTTGTTTCGTTATGCACAGAGCGTAAAACATTAGAACGCATTCACAGCATTATTAATGGCGGCAAAATCCTGAGAAATTAAAAATTTAACTAAAGAAAAATTATGAACGCATATATAGTAGCGGGGTTTAGAAGTGCAGTGGCAAAAGCCCCACGCGGCCTCTTTCGGTTTACACGACCTGACGATCTTGCGGCAGATGTTATTCGGCACCTTGTGGCTTCTGTACCGGAATTGGATAAGGAAAGAATTGATGATGTGATGGTGGGCAATGCCATGCCGGAAGCAGAACAAGGTCTGAACATGGGAAGGCTCGTTTCTTTACTGGCCTTAGACACCGATAAAGTTTCCGGAATGACTGTTAACCGTTATTGCGGTTCGGGCCTTGAAACTATTTCTATTGCAAGTGCAAAAATTACGGCAGGCTACGCTGATTGCATTATCGCCGGTGGCGTTGAAAGCATGAGTCTTATTCCAATGGGAGGATGGCGCATTGTTCCAAATCCAAAAGTTGCAAAAGAACATGCAGACTGGTACTGGAATATGGGATTAACTGCTGAGGCGGTAGCTAAAGAATTTAATGTGTCACGCGAAGATCAGGATATGTTTTCTTATAATTCTCATATGAAAGCATTGGCCGCCATGCAAGCCGGGAAATTTAAAGATGAGATTGTTCCTGTTAAAGTTACGGAGACTTATCTCGATGAAAAGCAAAAGCGTAAAACCCGCGACTATATCGTAGACACCGATGAGGGCCCACGTGGCGATACGTCTGTGGAAGCGCTTGCAAAGTTAAAACCCGTGTTTGCACAGAACGGAAGTGTTACAGCCGGTAACTCATCACAAACAAGTGATGGCGCAGCGTTTGTATTAATAATGAGCGAGAAAATGGTGAAAGAACTAAACCTAAAACCAATTGCAAGACTTGTTTCGCATGCGGTTGCCGGTGTGCCTCCGCGAATTATGGGCATTGGTCCGATTGCAGCTATACCAAAGGCTTTGGCGCAGGCAGGTTTAACAACCAAAGACATTGATTTATTTGAGCTCAATGAAGCCTTCGCTTCGCAATCATTAACCGTGATAAGAAAATTGGAACTGGACCCACAAGTTGTGAATGTAAACGGAGGAGCAATTGCTTTAGGACATCCCCTTGGCTGCAGTGGCGCAAAGTTAGCAGTGCAGCTTTTCAGTGAATTAAAACTCCGAAAGAAAAAATACGGAGTAGTAACCATGTGTATTGGAACAGGGCATGGCGCAGCAGGAGTATTTGAATTGTTATAAGAAGAATATGGAAAAGGTTTTATATAACAGATTAGTTGCTATCCGGAGAAAAATTCATGCTAATCCTGAAATCGGGTATCAGGAATTTGAAACTGCCGATCTTGTTTGCAAAGAATTAGATGCTTTGGGCATTCCATATAAAAGGAACATCGCTAAAACAGGAGTAATTGCTACGCTTGTGAAAGGGGAAGGGCCTTGCGTTGCACTCAGAGCTGATATGGACGCTTTACCTATTAAAGAAGAAACAGAACTGGAATTTAAAAGTGAAAAGAAACTGAAGAAAGATAAACAGACTGATATTCCTTTAATGCACGCCTGTGGCCATGATATGCATACTACGATGCTACTGGGCGCAGCGGCTTTACTAAAAGAATCTGATTTCAAAGGCACGGTTAAATTTATTTTTCAGCCTTCAGAAGAAGATGTGTACGATGATCCTGAAAAAAAGTCCGGAGGTCAGCGGATTGTTGAGAGTGGTGAACTAGACAATGTAAAGGCTGCATTGGGACTCCATGTTCATCCATTGCTACCCGTTGGCAAACTCGCGTACAAACTTGGCCAGGCATTGGCCTGCGCGAACTTTTTTAAAATTGAAATTACCGGTAAGATGGCGCATGCGGCTGTGGCTCCGCATCTTGGCATCGACGCGATTTTAATTTCAAGTCATATAATTCAGTCCGTTTCCTCTATTGTTTCAAAATATATTCCGCCGCATGAACCTACGGTTATTTCTTTTACGAAAATTAACGGTGGCATTGCGCCGAACGTTATAGCTGATAAGGTAATTCTGGAGGGTACAGTAAGGGCGCTAGATCTTTCTACGTTTAATCAGGTTCTCGAAAGAATGGAAAAAATTATTGAAGGCACGCGGACTGCTTTCGATTGTCAGATTAAGATAGAGTACAATCTTAATTATCCCAGTTTGCTGAATGATAAAAATGTTCATGCGGATATGGGCGCTGCTCTTGACAGGGTTTTTGGAAAAGAAAACATTTTGCCTGTTGAGGCTATCCTGGGTTCTGAAGATTTTGCTTTTTATTCAAGAAAGGTACCGTCCATGTTCTATTTCCTTGGCGCGAGAGACACTGCCGAAAAGGCGTATTTCCTGCATGATTCCAAAGTGGTATTTAACGAAGAGTGCATTCCATATGGGTCTGAATTATTATGCGATGGTGCATTAACATTATTAAAAAATTAAGTAATAAAAAAAATATAATTATGGCAACAAAAACTAAAGGCGGAGAATTTTTGATAAAAGAAACACTGGCAGAAGATATTTTTATTCCGGAACAGTGGACGGAAGAACAGCTAATGATGAAAAAAACCTGCGAAGATTTTATCGCGCAGGAAGTTTCACCCATCCTTGATCGAATCGACAATCAGGAAGAAGGTTTGATGCCAACGATTCTGGAAAAGGCCGGAGGGTTGGGGATCCTGAGCATCTCCATTCCTGAAGATCTGGGCGGCCTCGGTTTTGATTTTACAACTTCGATGTTGACGACCGAAGTTATTGGTGCGGGACATTCTGTAGCGGTTGCACTTTCAGCGCATACGGGTATTGGTACCTTGCCTATTTTATATTACGGAAACGAAGCGCAAAAGAAAAAGTATATACCAAAACTCGCCACGGGCGAATGGAAAGCGTGTTACTGTTTAACAGAACCCGCCAGCGGATCAGATGCCAACAGCGGAAAAACAAACGCGAAATTATCTGCCGACGGAAAATATTATATCCTGAACGGACAAAAGATGTGGATCACCAACGGTGGCTTCGCGGATATTTTCACGGTGTTTGCGAAGATAGACGATGATAAAAATCTCTCCGCCTTTATTGTGGAAAAAGCATTTGGTGGGATTACACTTAATCCTGAAGAACATAAAATGGGGATTAAAGGCAGTTCCACCCGCCAGGTTTTTTTCAACGATTGCAAGGTGCCTGTCGAAAATCTTTTATCCGAACGCGAGAACGGGTTTAAGATTGCTGTTAATATATTAAACCTTGGGCGTGTAAAATTGGCTGGCGCTGCTATCGGCGGATGCAAAAACACAATTACTAAATCCGTTGAATATGCCAACGAACGCAATCAGTTTGGAAGACCTATTTCTAAATATGGCGCTATCCGGTATAAATTGGCTGAACAGGCCATTCGTGTTTTTGCCTGCGAGAGTGCCATCTACAGGGCTTCCCAGAACATAGAGGACGCAATTCACGCTTTGATTGAAGGCGGAATGGATGATGCAAAAGCAAAATTAAAAGGAGTAGAACAATTCGCAGTTGAAGCGGCGATCTTAAAAATTCATGGCTCTGAAACACTGGATTATGTTGCTGATGAAGGTGTGCAGATATACGGCGGGATGGGCTACAGCGCAGAAGGCCCTATGGACAGAATTTACAGGGATGCGCGTATCACCAGAATATTTGAAGGGACTAACGAAATTAATCGCCTTCTCATCGTGGACATGATCCTGAAGAGGGCCATGAAGGGCGAACTGGATTTAATGGGCCCTGCACAAAAAGTAGCTGCGGAATTGGTCGG
>JACDDR010000068.1:17171-21489 GCA_013816895.1 Bacteroidota bacterium | reverse complement strand
CCGGATCTGAAAAGCCCTTGCAGGCAGCTATCCGCGAGTTTGAAGAAGAAACAGGCTTTAAGCCTTCCGGAAAATTTATTGAACTAAGTCCCTTAAAACAAAAAAGCGGCAAGCTCGTTTTTGCCTGGGCAACAGAGGGGAGTGTTGATGCAGGTAAAGTTAAAAGTAACTTGTTTGAAATGGAGTGGCCTCCCCGGTCGGGTAAAATTAAACAGTTTCCTGAAATAGATAAAGCAGAATGGTTTAACGTTAACCTGGCCAAAGTAAAAATTTTAACAGGACAAATGGAATTTATCAATGAACTGGAACAAAAACTTGGCTTTTGACTCGCCTGACGGTTTTTTTTCATCGAAAGTTTATTCACGACTAATTCAATTGATCTCCTGTGTGATTTTAAGCCGACTTATCTGTCATTCAAATTCTCCCAGTACCACGCCACCGCTTCTTTCAAACCTTGTTGCAGATGATGGCTGGGTTGATATCCTAAGAGGTTCTGTGCTTTTGTAATAGAGGCAAGCGAATGAGGGATATCGCCTTTTCGTTCAGGCCCGTATTTTACAGGCACCCCGGCAATTGCTGCATCATATTTACCCAGGCATTCTTTCAGAAGAGCACATAGCATGTTAAGGTCGGCCCTCTCACCTACTGCGGTATTAAATACCTGCCCTATTGCCGCTGCGTTTGTGGTAGTGGCCGCAAGGTGATTCATTTGTATTACGTTATCTACATAAGTAAAATCGCGTGAGTTGGTTCCGGTACCGTTTATAAGCGGACTCTCATGCGCCATGAAAGCCTGTGTAAACTTGGGAATAACGGCTGCATACGCACCGTTGGGATCCTGGCGCCTGCCGTAAACATTAAAGTAGCGAAGTCCGATGCATTTCACTCCGTAATTTAAGCCAAACACATGGGCGTATAATTCGTTGATGTATTTTGTAACCGCGTAAGGCGATAAAGGCATGCCAATGATGTCTTCCACCTTTGGGAGCGATTCGGAATCACCATATGTACTGGAACTGGCGGCGTACACAAAACGTTTCACGCTGGCGTCGCGAGCGGCAATCAAAACATTTAAAAAGCCAGACACGTTAACCCCGTTGGTAGTGGCGGGGTCGTTTAAACTCCGCGGCACCGAACCCAGCGCAGCCTGTTGCAGAACGATTTGCACGCCTTGCATGGCTTTATTGCAGTCTTCCGGTTTGCGGATGTCACCTTCGATAAGGGTAAAATTACTATCCTTTAAAAAGTCTTGAATGTTTTCACGCCGACCCGTAGAAAAATTATCGAGACAAATAACTTTATTGTTATACTTTAAAAGATCTTCACAAAGGTTAGATCCAATAAAACCGGCACCACCGGTAACTAAAACTGTTGTATTTTTTATCCTGTTATATGGCATTAATATTTTGAATAAAGCCTGGCGTTACTTTTAACCTCCTGAACTAAGTCAAGATAATCCGTGTCAATTCCTGTTTTATTTTTCATGAAGCTTAGCATCCCTAACCCGATGAAGGATCTCAACCCTACTCTAATTTATTTAGTTTGGTAATTTGCAGCTTATCTTTTCTCCCGCCTGCGAGGCACCGTTTAAAAGCCGGCACTGTGATGAAATTTCCGGTGAGAGTTAGAAACATTCTTCTGTTGTTATTTCGATAATTTG
This sequence comes from Bacteroidota bacterium, assembly GCA_013816895.1. Taxonomy (GTDB): domain Bacteria; phylum Bacteroidota; class Bacteroidia; order B-17B0; family Aurantibacillaceae; genus Aurantibacillus. The sequence goes on along the minus strand of JACDDR010000068.1, from coordinate 19,829 downwards.
TGTCCTGGGTGTAAGTTCCAGGTTGCTGTTCCGATTTTTTGTAAATTATTAATATTGAAAAACCAAGAAAAAAAGCACTGATAATTAAGCTAACCTGAGCGATCAAATATTGGGAGAAAACTGAGATCATTATAAGATTAGTAAAGGTAGCATTTTTTTGGATTATTCCATTTCCCGCAAAAGTACGCCTCGAACAGGCAATCCCTCAAGAGTATCACGAGGAGTCCGCAGCCCTTCAAAAACCCCAATCAAACCCCATTATAGCCCTGCTATCGATGATTAAATAAAAAAATCATAAACATTATTACCTTGCTAATATGTTTCAAAAACTTTTAGTCCTTGTCTTTGTTCTTTTAATCGGATGCGGGCCAAAATATTTAAAGAAAACGGCATTGCTGGCATACGCTTGTCGTGTTGAGAAGGCAGAAAAAGACAGCATAAGCCTTTTGGATAAATTAGGACTCCCTGCCTCTATGATAGCAAATAGGACAGGCATTTATTCACTTGAAAATGGAGGTGAAAGTTTTGTCATTCGTAACTGGCTTTTTGAAAACGCTCAAAAAACACTGGATATACAGTATTACATGTTCTTAAGAGATAAAACAGGGCTCATTTGCGCGGATTACATTGTTCGTGCGGCAGACAGGGGAGTAAAGATCAGGATACTGCTGGATGATGCCACTGCGAAAAACGGGAGCCACGAAATTTACGCGCTCGACGCACATGCCAATATTGACATAAAAGTTTACAATCCTGGTGTAAAGCTTGGAAGTGTTTTTATGAGGGTGAAGAAACTTTTTACTACGCCCTGGCATTTTCACCGGCGAATGCATAATAAAACACTTACAGCCGATGGAGAGGTTGCCATTTCAGGAGGACGCAATATTGCCGATGAATATTTTGATTATGATCACCGCTATAATTTCAGGGACAGGGATGTATTTATTGTTGGAAGATCAGTGAAAGCGGTGACAGCTTCCTTTGAAGACTTCTGGAACAGTGAACTGAGTGTGCCGTACAAAGATCTCAGCAAAAAAACGCAGGCACGAAATTTTGATCGCCTGCATGCTTACGTCTGTGATGAAAGAAATTATTCAGCCGAAATGAAGAACAAGGTGAAGAATTTCCCTGCCCGGTTTAAAACGCTTGCAGCAGAGTTTGTTTGGGTTAACAATGTTTCGTTTGTGTCGGACATGCCGGGAAAAAATGAAAACAAAAAAAATCATGAAGGAGGCATTTGCAAAGACTCTTTGTATGCTGTTTTAAAGAGGGCGAAAAAAACGGTGGACATTCAGAGTTCGTACCTGATCGTAAATGATGAACAGGAAAAGGTACTTACCGACCTTGTGAAGCGCGGTGTAAAGGTGAGAATACTTACCAACAGCCTGTGCTCTATTGATAACATTGAGGCCTTTAGCGGTTATCAGCGCGACAGGGAAATGATCCTGAATACTGGGATAGAAGTGTTGTGATCATCCGGTCCCCTGAAGTTTCAAAAAATGTATTGAAACATTTTAACGAAGAATTTTCAGAAGAGAATGCCTGGCGCATCACCAGGGATTTTAATCCTGATGAAAAGGCAGGGAAAAAGAAGAGGATGGAGTCCGCCTCACGCAGGGTGTTTCCGAAGGCAATATTGTAAACTCCTGTTGTCATCAGGTCTTTAAACGGAGAGAACATCAAACGCTTTAACCTATAAAATGCTATTTCAAAACAACAATTTTAAAACTTTTTTGGGAGGAGTAGCCAGTTAGTTGGCATAAATAAATGCCATTTTCGAGCCCGTTACAAGGGAAAACGACCCACCCGTCAGAGATATGTTCACTAATTTTATATTTGGAAATTATCTTTCCGTCAAGATTCAATATTACAAGGAACTCAAAATTATCAGAACTTATAAAACTCTTGTTTAAGGTTAATTGCTGTTTTGAATCTACAAAATAACTATTACTAAATGTTTGCGATTCGTTCCAGTCAAACCATACAAGCTCTGAATATTTATATAAATCATCAAGGTCTACCATTTTCAATCTATAATAAACAAGCCCATTAAAAGGGTTGGTATCCGAAAAAGCATACTTTTGAATAATTTGATTATTCCCTGCGGCCTTAATAATTCCAATCTCGTTAAAAGAAACGCCATCTGTTGATTTTTGTATCTCATATTCCCGAAAGTTTTTTTCGGATGCAGAAGCCCATTGTAACATTATAGTGTTATCGATTTGATTCGCCGTAAAATTCAGTAATTCTATCGGTAAAACCGTATTATAACTTATTTTAAGATCGTTAATGGCAAACGAAGGATCCTTACCAATCGCATCGTCGTTATTTTGCCACACGAACCTTAATCTGAAATTTGCAATATTATTGGCACTTGCAGGAAGTATTGCTGAAGTATAATTGCCCCACTTACCCTGGTTAGAACCAGTACATGCTCCGCCGCAACAAAGAGTTTTAGCAGTATTGACTAGCAAAGCCCAGGTTACACCCCCGTTTGTACTGTACTCAACCCAGCCATCATCGGTTGTGAGGTCACCTAATTCGAGGTAATCGAAAGACACACTGATGCCGCTTTTACCGGAAGTTGAAATATTTGGGGATACCGCTCTGGCAAACGTTGTTGTTCCTCCAAAACCGCAACCGCCAAAACCCCCGGCA
>JACDDR010000068.1:13621-17161 GCA_013816895.1 Bacteroidota bacterium | reverse complement strand
CCCCCGGCATCATACGCTGCGCCAAAATCTCCAATTGTAGTTGACCCCATGTGTAAGGTTGCGTTGGCGCCGCAGCCCGTTCCACAAGCACCAACGGCATTTCCATTTTCTTTGCAGCTTACATACCACACATTGGCGAAACCATCATTGCATCCACCACTTAAATCAATTGTCCATGCTCCGTTAGACCCTGTAATTACAGCACTGGCCGAACACCCGCCGGCACATCCGTTATTAAATGTCTCTGTCCAGAATACGGTTTGACAACGCATATTGAAAGAAACAATTAAAAAAAACAGGATAAGACAAAATTTATTTTTCATCTGAAAAATTTATAATACTAATTTAATAAATTTTAAGAACTAACTGGTAGGTTTCTACTTCGGGTTTCGAACACGGAAGATTTCACTCAATTTATCATTAGCCTACGCCCAAGACCGTTGTAAAATGTAGCAGTCCGGCAATTATGTGCAGAAGCAAAAACTCCAAAACTATCTATTTTCGAAGGGAATCCAGTATTGTAAAAGTTCCTGGCTTGTTCGAATCGAAGACTTCAATGCTGCATTTCTCGGTCAGGTCGAGCGGAGTCGAGACCTACCTCAGCAATTCCGAATTAAACATATCCCCGGGAGAGATCATCTTTTCTTCATACGGTATTTTTGAACCATAACGACTTTTCATGATTTCCTGCACAACAGGATTAGTGAGATCAAAATCCTTCAAGGGCCGGGGTTGACCAATTTCTGTTTTCAGGTGCCTGTTGTAAAGCTTCCATACAAATTCACTGCAATACAATTGCTTATCGTCCCAGGCAAAATAAATATCATAATGCACGCCCAATAAGCTTTTAGCATCCTTTAGCATACTGCTTATAACATCCTTGGTGAGTGCCTTATCGTCTTTCAATCGCTTAATTTCATATTTACCCTCGCTGCTCATGTTAATAAACTCATCAAGAGTATTTACGCTTACGGGCTCTACCGCGTGATACACCATGGGTTTGCCGTTCTCATAAAACACAATGCCGATGTGCGTATATTTGCTTTTGGTAGCAAGTTGAATTGCTTTTCCTTGTCCGGAAGGATTGACAATAAAAATCAGATCGCCGTCTTTCACCTGTGGTTGGCCGATCAAAAAAGAACTGATGCTAAGGCCGATTATAAAAAGTAGTTTGTTCATCTCGTGTATAACGTACAAGGTACGCTGTAAGTTACATGACCGGTAATTAAAAAATGTGAAAATAACCTCCGTTCACGAAAAAATCGGATATTGCGGAAATTATGAAAAACCTTATCTACCTTTCTTTCGGTGTTGTTTTAGCCGGCGCCGCAGCCTGCACCTCTTACGCTAAAACCATCAGCACTTATGAAATTACACCCAAGCAAACCGAAATTGCGAATAAAAGATGGAGCGAAAGTAATGAGGCAAAATTAAAACACGGTAAATCAATCTTCACTGTTCAGTGTACCGAATGTCATAAAGCTTTTGTAATTGAAAAGTTTTCAGAAAAAAAATGGAACCATGAAATTGACGACATGAGCCCAAAAGCCAAGTTAACCGCAGAAGAAAAGCAGGACCTTACCTACTTCGTGCTTTCTTACCTTGAGATGAAACAACCCGCCAAGTAAGGCGCAGCTTCTTATCTGATTCCTGACTCGGATAGCAATGAATCACAGAGGGATTAAATACATTAATTACCAAAACTCACCGCTATAATCTGGATCTTGCGTTCCTGCGCGGCATAAGGACTATAAACAGAGTTTCGCTTATCTTTTAAGTCATCACTTACCTTGCTCATCGGCAGCTCACCAATATCAAGGTCTTCATAAATTATTTTTCCTTCGCCTGGTGTTTGATTATTTATGTATTTCACAAACCAGCCGTTCCTGGTTTCATTGAAATAATTTTTAAGACTGCTTATGCGCCGTTTCGCCAGGTTCACATTATAGTCAGTACTTGCAAGCGGACTGCAATATCCCTTCATGGTAATTTTTACCGTTTCGCCTTTCAGCAACACTTTTTGCAGGAGGTCCGAAAAGCGCTTCAGGTCATCAAACCCCGCATCCACGCTATCCGCAAAAAAATTCTCTACCTTATTGCTGGCAATTACTTTCTGATCTCCTTCCGCTCCGCGGGGATATTCCACTAAATATTGAGGAACCAAAACTTTATATTCATTGTAAGTAGTTTCGTAAGTTTTTGTTGTTGTAATGTTTTTAGTTTTCGGATCCGGTTCGTCGTTATGAAAATAAAGTGTGAGCGGGCAAAGCACTTTCATCTGGCCTTGCAGCATGGCAAGTGTATCAATTGGCTTAGGTGGAATATTCAACGGTTCAATGTTAAAGCGGTAAATATCGTTGCAGCAATTCAATTTATTTTCAAAATAAGAACCCACCCTGTTACTGGATAAATAAGCGAGGTCGCGACTTTTATTCACCGAATAATAAATATCGTTGTAGCTGCTGTTAATGGGATAGCCTGCATTTTGCGGTTCGCCAAATTCATTGTTCAGGTATTCGCTTTTAAAAATATCAAATCCTCCTAAACCTTTGTGGTAAGTACTACTGAAGTATAAAGTGTTGCGTTCGTTCACAAACCACGGCGTAATTTCATCATCCGGTGTGTTTATCTTTTTACCGCAGTTAACCGGGGTTTCAAAGGTGCCATCTGTATTTTTAATGCAGTACCAGATATCCAGTGCGCCTTCGCCTCCACCTCTGTTGCTTGCGAAAAACAAAGCGGTCTTACCGTTGATCATTCCAAAACTCGGCTGCGTGGTGTTTATTCCTTTTATGTTGATTGGCTCCGGCATCCGTTCAAGAGGCTGCCATTTATTATTAACGTAGTTGCCCGAATACAGTTCGCAGGTATATTCTGTGGCATTTTTAGCGGTACAGCGCGAAACAATCATTTGTTTATAATCATCGCTGAAACAGGTATTGGCATTATGCAGATAAGTAGCGTTAATAGCGGTATCCAGCGCTTTCACTTTCTGCCATTTCATTTTCCGCATGTCTGAGCGGTAAATTTTATTCAGGCTAACAGCGTTAGCATCTTTCCTGGAAGCGTTTCGGAGCGAAGAAAAATAAAGCGCACTGTCGCTTTCAAAAGCAGCATATTCGCTTACTTTACTGTTAATGGCCGTATCCAGGTGTTCTATTTTTTCCTTTACCGGATTTTTAATGAGAAAAACGGCAAGGTCACAGGCTTCAATTTCAAGCTTTGCTTTATTAAAATAATAATCGAGGTTAACCTTGCTTTTTGGCTTTTTAATTTTTGAAAATTTCGTGAACCATTTTTTAGCATCCTTATACTGTCCTTTATTTTTGAGGATCTGGCCAATCCAGTAAAAACAAAGTGGATATGTTTTACCATTGTCAATTACAGTAACCTTGGTGTATAAACGCAAGGCAAGGTCAAGATCAAAATTAAGGCGACTAGCCTCGGCATAATTATACTGGAGTGAAACATCGCTGCTGTCGCGGAAATACAAACGGTTATAATATTGCGCGGCTGAAAACCAATCTTTGTTTGCCATGG
>JACDDR010000068.1:0-13611 GCA_013816895.1 Bacteroidota bacterium | reverse complement strand
GCCATGGCTCCCTGCGCCTGGGATAAAACAAGGCGACTGCTTTGCGCCGGCAAATACACCGAAGCAAAGGATAAAAGGAGGAAGTATAGAGTTCTCTTAAGGCGCATTTACATAAATACAGGGCATACCCTTTTTTTGGCGGTATAACTGTTTGAACGTTTAATAATGTAATTCACAAATATTTCGAAAGCCCCGCGTCTGTTGGTGGCCGCAATAAACTTGCTGGTATTGATATCGTAAGCAATACCACTTTGCAGGGTTTTGTTCGTGTATCCAAACCTGAACACCACAGCATCACGGGTTCGCAGGCACATACCAGCAAGTACGGCCAGATTGTTATCCCTGTTAAAGTAATACTTTAAGGAGGCGTGCGGAATCACTTCGTAATATTTTCCCTGTTTGTTAATCAAAGCTTCCGTCACAAGATCTGTTTTAGGAGAGAGCGGCATTACATATCTGAAATAGTTGGCGAGCTTAAAATCGAGCTTGCTCATTTTTGTTCCCTGGTAAGTAATAACTGGTGTGGAAAGATGATGAAGGCCGAGTCCATAGGTAAGCACCGAGCGATTCTTTAAACGATACATCACTGAACTACCTAAATTAATATCGGCATAGTTATATTTTGTCCAGTCGAAACGCTCGTTGGTGCCCATGCCGGGGTTGTATTGCAAACCATCATACTGGCTGTCGAAGGTCATGCGGTCGTAATCAAAACCTACCTGGCACCAACCCAGGTTCATGCCTAGAGTTACCATTAAAGAACTGTCCTGTAAAGAATAAATGTAACTTCCGCTGGCGTAAAGCTGGGTGGTTTTGTAGCGCGTGTCGCCCGCTTTATCACTGTTAAACATCAGGCCAACGCCTACCATGTCTTTTAAAAAAGCCTTGGGTTTAAACCGTGCTTCGCCGTTCATGCTAAAGGTAGAATATGGTACCGGAACGCTTTGCCACTGGCTGCGGAAGATGGCCCCTACCCTGTAATCGCCGTTAAATAAACCCGTGAAGCCGGGCGAATTATTCAGTAAAGATCCATCAGACTGCGAAAAATGTATATCCTGAGCGGTGAGGAACCCCGACAAACAAAACACGGACAGCAGATATATAAATTTGTTTCTGATAAAAAATTCCTCTCCTTAAAGTTACATTCTTTTGGCTGAAAAACAAAGTTTGTAAACCAGCTTAAATTACTACTTAAATTACTAAATTTGTGGCTCAAAATTTATATATGGCATCTGATAATTTCCAGGCTCACGATTACTTTTTAATGGATGAGCTTTTAACCGACGAACATAAATTAATTCGCGAAACAGCCCGTGCATGGGTTAAAAAAGAAGTGACTCCAATAGTGGAAGAAGCTTGCCAGACAACCAAATTTCCGAAACAATGGATAAAGGGTTTGGCTGAGATTGGTGCTTTTGGTCCGTATATACCAGCCGAATATGGCGGTCCGGGTTTAGACCAGATTTCTTACGGTTTAATCATGCAGGAACTTGAAAGAGGCGATAGCGGTTTACGTTCAACGGCTTCGGTTCAGAGTTCACTGGTTATGTTCCCGATTTTTACTTACGGAACCGAAGAGCAAAAAAGAAAATATTTGCCAAAGCTTGCAACCGGTGATTTAATGGGCTGTTTCGGTTTAACCGAGCCTGACCATGGAAGTAACCCTTCAGGGATGATCACCAATTATAAAGATGCAGGTGATGGAAAGAACGTGATATTGAACGGCGCGAAGATGTGGATCAGTAATTCTCCCTTTGCGGATATTGCGGTTGTTTGGGCGAAGGATGAAGCAGGTGATATCAGGGGCCTTGTAGTTGAAAGAGGCATGGCAGGTTTTACAACACCTGAAACACATGGTAAGTGGAGCTTAAGGGCAAGCGCAACCGGTGAGCTGGTATTTGATAATGTAAAGGTTCCAAAAGAAAATATATTTCCCGACGTTAAAGGATTAAAAGGACCATTGGGCTGCCTGAACAGCGCGCGTTACGGCATTTCCTGGGGCGTTATAGGCGCGGCTATGGATTGTTACGACAGTGCTTTACGTTACAGCAAAGAACGTGTACAATTTGGCAAACCTATAGGTGCTTTTCAGTTAACACAAAAGAAGCTGGCTGAAATGATCACCGAAATTACCAAAGCACAATTGCTTACCTGGAGATTAGGTGTATTAAAAAACGAGCACCGCGCAACACCCGCTCAAATAAGCATGGCCAAGCGTAACAACGTGAACATGGCTTTACAAATTGCCCGCGAGGCCCGCCAGATCCATGGCGGAATGGGTATTACGGGAGAGTACCCTATTATGCGCCACATGATGAATTTAGAAAGCGTTATTACTTACGAAGGAACACACGATATACATTTACTGATAACAGGAATGGATGTAACAGGCTTTAACGCGTTCAATTAAAAGAATAATCCACCTTGAAAAATTGAAGAGCCGCAGCGACGCGGCTTTTTTTATAACTGTCATTTCCACGCCGCGTTAGCAGAGGAGAAATCCTCCTGTCATTTCGACGACGCGGTAGCGAAGGAGAAATCTATGATGGTTATTGATACTGAGTAACGAAGTATCGATATGACAAAGTAGAAACAGACAACACCCTTCGATACTTCGCTCTTTTGTATAGACTGCGGAAAAAACCTGAAAATGGAGTGTTGTCATTTCGATCCAGACATTTTCGTCTGGAGAGAAATCTGCAACCGAATTTCGATTTTCCCATTCTCGAGTAGCCAGAAAAAATTGAAAAGTAAGTGTTGTCATTTCGACACTTCTCATGTCAGCATAAACTCCGAAAAATTCTAAAAACGAACACTGTCATTTCGATCCAGACATTTTCGTCTGGAGAGAAATCTATAACCCTAAAAATCAAATAAAGCTATCGGCAGATTAATTACTCCAAGATACATCCACCTTGAGAAGAAATGCACGTATCCTAAAATCAAAAGCCACTATTTTGCAATAGTGGACTTCTGATGGTGATTAACCTGTTTCCAGGTTAACCACTTATTTTTTTCGCCGTATCCCATCCATGCTACTGCGTTGATGTCGGCTTGTGGTTACTTATATATTACCAAATTCATACCACCTTCAAAAGCAAAGGGGTTGTAACATAAAAAGGAATTCATTCCCCTTTTTGAGTGAGCTTTTTCAGGAATTTTATTCTCAGCAACGGTTTTTTATTTTGGCATATTAATTTACGCTTATCAGATAAGGCAAATAAAAACAAACCATTTTTTAAAGCATCAAAGATGTTTTAAAAGATCATGAAAAAAGCGCTACGAGTTCTGCTCAAAGCGCTTTTTCATTTGATTGATTAACCTGTCTTTTGGAACTAACAGAGCTCCGTTGGATCATATCACTACCCCTCAGAATATTTTTTTTAATAATGTTCGCTTGTCTTTTCTGTTACGAGCAGAAGATCAATACACCTACGGTAAAAAAAATAATTAATAAAAGGATTATTAAAGGAAGACTTCTTTTCCAGTTCACTTGCTTTCAGTTCAGTTCTATTTTACAATCATTCGTTTCGTCTGGCTGAAATTATCATTCTTCAGCTGAACAATATAAAAACCGGGAGGAAATTGAGGCAACATAAAGCTATTATTTCCTTTAAATGAAGCAGTATATATTACTTTCCCGCTTATATCGCATACACTAAGATTTAAGTCCTGAGCTGACAAGTCGTTGAAAAGAAGTTGCGCTGATGAAAAGCTGTTGGAAGGATTTGGAACAACACTAAAACCAGGATTACCCGCTCCGGTATATTCAACCGCCCGCATTTGAGAGTAACTGAAGCTTCCATCATAATCGGTTTGTTTTATGCGGTAATATGTAATTCCTTTAACCGGATTTAAATCATTATAGGCATAATCAATTTGTTTGTTACTCGATCCAGCCCCGTCAACAATGGCAACGGTCTCAAAAATGGTTCCGTCACGCGTTTTTTCAATAGTAAAAAAATCATTATTGTGTTCGGTTGCTGTAGTCCAGTTTAGCGCAACATATCCCTGACCCTTCAAAGCTTCAAATTTCATCAGCCCAATAGGAAGGGGGATTGTATTGGTAGCGCTCATGCTATAAGTACAGTTAGCACCTGAGTTACCGTCAATTCCTATCAACACCGTTTGGCTTGGATTTAAGTTGGAAATGGTTGCTGTTACCGTTTCCACCACTACCACTCGTGCACCCTATGTTACTTAAGGCGCCACAGGCTCCCGTCCAGTATCCTATCTGGAATCCGGCGCCTCCGCCGGAACAAATAATACCGGCAATAGTAATAGTTACTGAGCAAGGGAAAGAACAATTTGAAAGCGTTGTTACCGCATACCAGGCATTGTTTTGAAGCGAGCCGGCGCAAAATTGTCCTGCTGGCGGCTCTGTGTAACTACCGTTACTACCAGCAGTCATACAATAGTTGTTTAATGATTGCGCGGTGGGACTTATCTGAGTAGGAGATGTACAAAAATCATTTGGCGGAGCTATGGTTTGAGCACAAAGGGAAAATCCTCCAGCGGTAGCGGACCAGATCCTGGCAATGTAACAGCTATTAGGCTGGTAGGGGTTTGTACTGGGCGAAGACGTGTTAAACGTTGCGCCGGTACCGCTGTTGCCCAAGCACTTGGCATCCATACTGGTACTGCAATTAGAACTGTAAACGGTCACAGCAAAGTTACCCAGCGCACCTCCATTGGTAATATTAAAATTAATACAGGTTAAGGTAGCCCCTGTACAAAACTTAACATAGGTTACACCGCCGCTTCCGCCATAACCAGCACCGGCACAAGGCGCCGATCCCGTGGTTCCGTTAGTAGCAAAATTAACGCAGGAATTGGAACTGCCTATAGTACCTAAATTATAAGGACTGGCACAAGTTCCCTGCGAAAAAACGGAAGAACATTTAACTAAGCATGTTATTAAGAATAAAGTACTGAGTTTAAGAAAAGGCATGGGTTACAGATTAATTAGGTTGATACTGAATGAAAATACCATTTGAATCCTTAATATAAATATCTTTTCCATTGATAGTTGTTTTAATAAAACCTTGAGATTCCGGTGAAGGAATAATTCCTTCGGTAAAGTCCGCCGCTTTTTTAACTGGCTGAACCAGGCTGTCTGTCATTAAAACAGGGGTTTCAGTTTTTGGTAACACTGCTGCATTTTTTTCATCTGCCTGAGCATACGCGGAACTGACTAAAAAAATAAACAGGAGAATACAAAAGTTTTTCATGAGAAGATCTTTGAATACTAAAGGTAATACAATTAGTTATCCAACTATGAAAATTCCCTCAGCCGAACACATGCCTTGCTAATTAAAACAAGGGAATTTGATAAAAAGTTGCAACGCACATTACTTTGCAAACGAGGGAAGCCATCTTATCATAAGGATGAGATGGCTTCGCATGAAAAAGGGTTTATAATCATGTTACCGGCATTCAGCCAGCGACGGTGATAGTATCAGGCATTTTTAAAATCCCAGGTCTCAAGAAATTTAGTTGTGTAGTTTCCTTTTTTGAAATCTTCGTTCTGCATTAATTTCAAATGAAACGGAATGGTGGTTTTAACGCCTTCAATTACGTATTCACTTAAAGCCCTGTGCATCTTTGCGATTGCCTCTTCACGTGTTTGTGCCACGGTTATAAGCTTTCCAACCATACTGTCGTAATTAGGTGGAATGGTGTAGCCACTATACACATGCGAATCAACACGAATACCATGTCCGCCTGGTGTATGTAACGTTGTTATCTTTCCGGGTGATGGCGCGAAATTTTTAAACGGATCCTCGGCATTGATACGGCACTCAATAGCGTGTAATTCCGGATAATAATTTTTCCCTGAAATTGGCACGCCGGCCGCTACCAATATTTGTTCGCGGATAAGATCATAATTAATAACTTCTTCGGTGATAGGATGCTCCACCTGGATCCTTGTATTCATTTCCATGAAATAAAAGTTGCGGTGCTTGTCAACCAAAAACTCAATCGTACCTACTCCTTCGTAATTAATGGCTAAAGCGGCCTTCACAGCTGCTTCTCCCATCGCGTCACGTAATTCTTTGGTCATGAACGGTGATGGTGTTTCTTCCACAAGCTTCTGGTGCCTGCGCTGAATCGAACAGTCCCTCTCGCTCAGGTGACACGCCTTACCATGCGCGTCTCCAACAATCTGGATCTCGATATGACGTGGTTCCTCTATATATTTTTCCATGTACATGGCACCGTTACCGAAAGCCGCCGAAGCTTCCTGTGTGGCACTGTCCCATGCTGCTTTAAACTCTTCAGGTTTCCAAATGATGCGCATTCCTTTACCTCCGCCACCTGCTGTAGCCTTGATAATTACCGGATAACCGATACCTACTGCAAGTTCTATGCCCTGCTCTACACTTTCAAGTAATCCTTCCGATCCCGGTACACAAGGCACGCCACTTTTTATCATGGTTGCTTTCGCATTACTCTTATCGCCCATCTGGTTAATCATTTCCGGACTGGCACCAATGAATTTTATTTTATTCTGGCGGCAGATCTCACTGAACTTGGCATTATCGCTCAAAAACCCGTAACCCGGGTGAATGGCATCGGCATTTGTGATCTCACAGGCCGCAATAATGTTGGCCATGTTCAGGTAACTGTCTTTACTCGGAGGAGGTCCTATACAAACTGCCTCGTCGGCAAATTTAACGTGCAGACTATCCTTATCAGCAGTGGAATAAACGGCAACCGTTTTAATTCCCATTTCGCGACAGGTGCGGATAACGCGCAACGCTATCTCGCCACGGTTGGCTATTAATATTTTTTTAAACATATTTTGATGTTATTGGTTAAACGTTAATTGTTGGTGGTTATTAGTTGAGAGCAACCTATAACTTTATAACAGATAACTTTATGACGGATCTACCAAAAATAAAGGCTGATCATATTCTACCGGCGAAGCATCGTTCACCAGCACTTTAATGATTTTACCTTTGATATCACTTTCTATTTCATTGAAAAGCTTCATGGCTTCAATGATACAAACCGGTTTACCGGCGCTGATCTCATCTCCAACGTTTACAAACATAGGCTTATCCTGCCCTGGTGACCTGTAGAAGGTACCAATCATAGGAGATTTAATGGTAACATATTTTGCTTCCTCGGCAGAAGCTGTGTTTACCGGAGTTTTGTTTTCAGAAGTAGTATTTGAAGGTGATGTATTAACCGGCTGTACCTGGCTCACCGGGTTTACTACCGGAGCCGCGATAAGGGGTGCCGCCTGCATCATCACCGGGGCGTTTTTGGGAGTTCTTATAACGATTTTGATCTCCTTTGTTTCCAACTCAACCTCACTTACACCGCTCTTGGAAACGAACTTAATTAAATCCTGGATTTCGTTTAATTTCATGTTTGTTGTTTTTTAGTTAGTGGGGGCAAAAGTAAGGGTATTTTTCATTTATAAAAGAGTTTTTGAAAGATTTTTTGAACCAAATTAGCCGGTTTTCCCCATTTTTTCGATGAAAAAGGTGCTTTTATGCAAAAAAGCCACATTTCTGTGGCTTTTTAAATTTTATTAAACTTTACCTGGCTTTTAGAACATTATTCCCAGATTAATTCGAATTGCGCTCATTATAATGTTTTGCTTAACAAAACTGTATGTATTGTTACCACTGGTAATGTCAGTGTCTACATTATAAACAAGATATTTTGAATCGTTTCGCATTAAGTTGGTGAAGCTGCGAAAATAGTTAACACTTATAAACGCTGTGGTAGAACCACCTATCCGGTATTCAGTTCCTCCTCCTACATTTAAACCCAATCGAATCGGGATCAAAGACGCATCCTTGTTTATATTAATATTTGACTGGGAGCTTGCACCTTCGCCGGCGTATCCTGCCGGAGCAACACCGGTGGAAGGATATTTGTAAGAATTAATATAATTGTCGGTAGCAGTTGCTTTTACTCTTATTCCAAGTTCAACTCCAAACATACCAAAGTATTTAAGCCCTGAGTATTCATTGGTGGAAAGCTTTAAAATAGCGGGTATAGTAACAAAAGTAGTTTTAATGGTTCTGTCTTTTAACAGATACACTGTGTTGGAAGCGTTCACCTCGGCATTGTTGCTGTTCTTTTTAGGTTCTACAAAATCTCCTGCATTATTCTGCCAGTACCTTACAGCATAATTATTTGCAGGGTCTTGCCTGAACTGATATTTACCTCCTTCAAAATCTCCACCCACACCGGTAAGAAAGGCAACGATATTGGATAACCTGAACTCCATATTTAAACCAAAACCAAAACCAAATCTGGCGCCATAAGGCTTGTTGTTATTGTCGCTGCTGGTGAACCAGGTTGGCTGCGGTGTTATGCGAAGACCAAATCTGAATTTTTTATCGAAATCTGCTCCTTTGTCCTTTGCAGGTTCCTGGGCATTCGCCGATCCGGCTAAAACTATCACAGATGCAATCGTGTATAAAAACTTCTTCATCATCAATTTATTAAAGGTTAATTTTACAAATATAAATATTTAGGTTATGATGCAAAGAGTTATTATAAGTTTAATTGCAATTTTATTATTAACCCGTTGCCATCCCGATAAACTGGATGTGGATCTTTCGAAAGTGAACGTTCCGCCTCTTAAAGTACTGAGACTGGAAGAAGATCTCTTTACTATCGAAGCCGAAAACTTTGATTCAGCCAGTGAGCGGCTCCGGGCCCGTTATGGCAACTTTCTTGAACATTATCTTTCCAGCTTTTTAAACCGGGGAGGTTCGCGTGATTCACTTTACAAACCAGCGGTATTGCATTTTACAAGCGATAAGGATACTCGAAACTGTTACAGCCAGGTTAAAAAATTATTCAACCAACCGCAGGTAGACGCCATTGCCAGCCAGGCCAATGATTGCGTGAAACGGTTCAAATATCATTTTCCGAAAAGAAAGATCCCTTCCAAATTAATTACCTGCCTCACAGGCTGGAATTACGCTGCCGCTTATACCGACAGTGCCCTGGTTATTGGCTTGGACATGTATCTTGGAGATACAAGCATTTATTACCAGATGCTGCACCTACCGCAATACCGCACACGATTCATGAGTACACATTCTATTCTCTCCGATCTTGTGAGAGGCTGGATGATCACCGAGTTTGACAATACAGACCCTACCACTACCCTGCTCAACTATACCATCTTTTACGGGAAAATTTATTACGCGACAAGCGCGCTGCTTCCTCAGACGCATGATTCCTTGCTGCTGGCATATACTACAACCCAACTAAAATATTGCAAGCAAAACGAAAAAAATCTCTGGGGTTATTTCGCGGGAAAAAACAGGCTCTACGAAAATAACCTGAAAGAAGTTCAGGAATTAACCACAGAGGGTCCTTTTACAGGAGCTATCAGCAAAGAATGTCCGCCACGCATTGCCATGTGGATGGGATTACAAATTGTAAGGAGCTATATGAAAAATAACGAGGTGAGCCTGGAATCGTTAATGCGGGAAAAAGATGCACAGAAGATCCTGAGTAAAAGCAAATACCGGCCCTGATGTTAGTTAATGCTAATAAAATTAAGATCGCACAACTTTGCTTGTGTTTTTAATTACGCATATTTAATCATGAAAAATAAGTCTCTCTTCTTTACCATTGCTTTGTTTGTGACCTTGTGTTTTTCGAAACTGAATGCGCAGACCGTTTACATTACCGAATCAGGGAAAAAATACCACGCAAAAAATTGCAGCCTGGTTAAAACGGGTAAAAAAGGCATTGAGCTTTCTGAAGCGCTGAAGCAGGGATACGAGCCCTGTAAAATCTGTAAGGCCGATGCCATACAGCCCGCCGGAACTAAAAGCACTGAGAAAAAACAGAACCCAAAAGACAGTAAATCAAAATGAACCGCCTTATCCTTCCCCTTTTTCTACTCGGCTCTTTATTCAGCTTTTCTCAAAAAGAATTTGACAAGTTTGGCCCCATGGGCAGCGAGGTGTATACTGATCTGAAAACGGCCCTGGCCATTGAAAAAAAAGTTTACAAGCTTGACCTGAGCTTTCAAAAACTTGATCCAAAAATGTTTGAAAAACTGGGTAAGCTTACCGATTTGCAAGCCCTGAAGTTAGGAACCAATGAAGTAACCACATATCCAAAAAACTTCGATGCACTCTACAATCTTATTTACTTTGCTTCGTACAATAATAAATTCACAACCTTTCCTCCCAACTTAAAACCTTTTTTTAATTTACATTACATCGAGATCCAGCACAGTCTTATTGACAGCATTCCTGCACAGATCGCCTATCTCAACAAACTTCAATCGCTTAAATTCGGAAATACGGATGATACGCTCAAATTCCCGGTCACCTTTCATTTCCTAAAAAAACTTACCGATGTGAGCATCGAAAACTGCATTCTGGACAGTTTGCCAAAACAATTATTTAACCTGCCTTTACTTAATTATTTGAATTTATCAAATACCAACACGCATTATATTACGCGGCATTTTGAACGTCTTCCAAACCTTGAGATCCTTATTATTGAAAACAACCCAATTAAAGTGATACCTTTTGAGATCTATAAAGCGCAAAAGCTGCGCGTTCTTTCTTTAAGGGGAAACAGTATTGAAAAATTGCCGGACAGCATGTCGCAATTACAAAATCTTACCTTGCTTGATCTGCGGGGAAATCCGATAAGTGCCGAGGAATTAGAGAAGCTGAAGATATTGCTTCCGGGTTGCGAAATTAAATTCTGAGTTTTTGACCCTTTTTAAGTTTTGATGTTGGTCTCAGACCGTTCTTCTTGCATAAAGCTTTTACCGTTGTGTGATTACGTTTTGCAATCGTTCCAAGAGTATCGCCCGATTTAATCCTGTAAGAACCCTTGGTTACTTTACCAGCCTTACCATGTTTCTTTTCAGCACGAGCCATGCCAACATCACGCTTGTGGCGCGAATGCAAAGCTCTCAGGTCGTACTTGTGTTCTACATCTGATTTTCTTAAGGTAAAGGTGTTTGATTTTAATTCTCCTTTTAAATAATCTACGAAATCTTCGGTATCAAGCGCCTGACCCAGGTAACGCATTTCAAAGTGCAGGTGACTTCCAAAAGAACGGCCAGTGTTGCCACCCAAACCAATAACCGATCCGGCAGTAACGGTTTGACCCGGTTCTACCATAATTTTTGATAAGTGTCCGTAAACTGTTTCCAGTCCGTTTGCATGTCTTACTATAATACAATTACCATAACCAAAATAATATTTCGCCATGCGCACCATGCCGTCAAAAGCAGTGGCTACAGAATCTCCTGTTTCAAGATCAATATCGGTACCGTAATGCGGACGGTATTTCCTCCATCCAAATTCGCTGGTAATTCCGCCCTTAAAAGGCATTGAAAATCCGCAATCGTTGGCCTGGGTTAAAGTAAGGGTAACACTGTCGCCTTTAAAGGTCTCGTAAAAATTATAAGGGTGCGCCGAAGAAGTATCCCAGCTGGTGTATAAATCGTGACTCGGAAAAAGGATCTGAATGGTATCAGAAATTTCATCATTATCTGCAAGTAACTCAGAATGAATAACCTGCTTGGTGGTATCGTCGCGTTTTACTTTTGATTTTTTGTCGTCATCCGGGCGTTTATTCCTGTCGTCAGGAGAAAAAGAAGTAGCGCCGGCTGTTAAATAGCCGATGCAACTGATTGATAATATGAATATTAACTTTTTCATCCGTTTTGAAGTGTTGCAAAGATGGCTTTTTTTTGGAATAATACAACTCTATGCTTGTCGCTTTTGGACCAAAGTTATTAACAGTCCCCTTTTTTTTAAGGATTTTTGGTAAATTATCGGGAAATCTCGTTTTTCAGTGTGTTTACATTATTTAACGCGGAAAATCATAAAAGGTTACGGAAAGAATGCCACAGATTTCACTGATTACACAGAACAATAATCCGTCATGAAAAAGAATGCCACAGATTTCACTGATTACACAGAACAATAATCAGTCAAAAAAAAGAATGCCACTGATTACACAGATTACACAGATTACACAGAACGATAATAAGCTACGGAAAGAATCGAAACTTCCTTTTACAAACACAAAACGAAATAACTTGTCCTCTTTGTTGCACACTTTCTGTGTAATCCGCGTAATCAGTGGCTAGAAAAACAGTAGCTCAAAAATCAAACACTATACTCTTCTCCGGGTTGGTTACTTTAGAACTCTTTGTATTTCCTTTAACATCGCAATGAACGATATTGATCTGCGATTTTACCTGATCATATAGTAAGGTATTTTCAATCTCAATCTTTTTTGGAAGCGCGCAATTTACAGATTCAACGTACATCCAAACCGCTTCTGCTTCGTTCTCATAACCAATCAGATCAAGCGCTGCGGCTTTCCCGTTTATTTTTATTTTCAGATGATTCTTTAAATAATCCTTTAAAATTGTGTTATTGGATTCTTTATCCTTTCCGTTAATGAGATCGATCTGAACTTTGTAAACTTTTTTAATGGCATCTTCAAAGTCGTTGGTGAAAAGCTTTACCGTGCCCTGGAGACTTTTTTGCGGAGCGTTATATTTAAGATCGGTGACGCCAAGATAAAAAGGATGTTTTAGCGAAAAGGAAAAAAACAGGAGTGTAAGCGAACACAGGCAGAGTAACTTTAGCCATGAAATATTTGATCTATGAGGCAAGATGCGCAAAGATACTAAAATCCGGCGTTGAAGACGGGAAGCCTTTATTTTCACCCCAAATGGGGTAACAATACATTCCGGTTTTTTTTTACTTTAGCGGTCATAAACAATTATCGTATGCTCCTCCATAAAAATAATTTAATGACTGTAAATGTTCTGACCGCATTTCTTTTTCTGTTAACCCTAAATGTATTTTCACAGAACATTCAGAATAACCCTCAATCCAATCACGGAAATAAATTCGAGCAGCTGGGAACTATACTGCCCACGCCTAACGAATACCGTACCGCTTCAGGTGCTCCGGGAAATAAATACTGGCAGCAAAAAGCAGATTACGATATTGATGTAACGTTGGATGAAAAAAATCTTTCGATCATAGGCACCGAAACGGTTACTTATCACAACAACTCTCCGGATGTATTAACTTACCTCTGGCTTCAGCTCGATGAAAATCAGCACGACCCTAATTCCTTTATTCAAACCATTGATCAGAACACAATAAGGGAACCTGTTACCGACGCCGATTTAAAAACACTGAAGCCTAAAGAAAACCTTGCAGGTCTGGGCGATAAGATTGACGCAGTGCTGGATGAAAATGGCAAACCCTTAAAATACACCATTAACGAAACCATGATGCGCATTGACCTTCCGAAAGCTTTGGCTTCGAAAGGAAAAGTAAAATTCAAAATCAAGTGGCATTATAAAATGATCAACCGTATCGAATACGGAGGAAGAGGCGGCTACGAATATTTTCCTGAAGATGGCAATTACCTGTTCACCGTTACGCAATGGTACCCGCGCATGTGTGTGTACAGCGATTTCCAGGGATGGCAGAATAAACAATTTTTAGGACGCGGTGAATTTGCGCTTGCTTTCGGAAATTTTAAAGTGAGGATGACGGTGCCTGCTGATCATTTAATTTGTTCAACGGGCGAATGCCAGAATTATCAAACTGTTTTATCGCC
>JACDDR010000067.1 GCA_013816895.1 Bacteroidota bacterium | reverse complement strand
GGACAAAACCTGACTACCTGCGTTTTCACGTGGTGTTACAGGACGAAAAGTATGAAATTAATTTTTATAAAAGTAAAAAGAGCGATCGTTGGTGGATGGAGATCCCCTACCCGCCTCATAAGGACCTTAAATTTGAAAGGCATACGCTGATCCCCTGTAACTATAAAGATTATGAACTCGCTACACAGAACGAAATTCCTGATCGCTGGTGGCAAACCTATCAAAAGTTAAGCTAAAGCAGGGTTCCTCCCTTGATGAATTCTTTTTTTTCCTAAAACACTATAAATTCATCATGTAAAGCATTTATACATGAGAACGTTATCACGTATAATTTTTGCTATTTTTATACATGATAAATATTTCTCCACTTTAAGATTTTCCTTATTATTTGTCAAGTACAAATATTTCAACTCGGCGGTTAGCCTGTTCTTCTTCCGGATTTCTTTCCGGAGCAAATTTAGGTTTAGTATGTCCAAAACCTTTATATGAAAGTCTTTTAGCGCTTATTCCTTTACTGATTAAATAATTATAGATAGCCTTTGCCCTGTTCTCTGAGAGTTTACGTTCGTTGGTATCATAGTCCAGACCGTCTTGATCCCCGTCAGTACAGCAAACGTGACCCTGAATTTCGATCTTCATGCTTTTATTCTTTTTTAGTGTTGCTAGCAATTGCTGTAATACCTGCGCCGAACTTTTTGTAACAATATGTCTTCCCGGTTCAAAATTTAATCCTTCAACCGCCAGTGTCTGGCCTTTTGTAAGTTCTTCAAAATCATTCTTCGTATCCACCGGTTCCTCTTTCACAGCTTCTTCTTCAAGGGGTATAACTGTATTGTTCTCAACAGCTATCTGTCTTACCACAAGTATATCTACACGGCGAAATAAAACATCGCCCTCCATTGAATTATTTTCCTTTGAATATTTTTCACCGAAACCCTGGCAGGATAATATATTTATTTTAGAGGCAGCCTTCGCTAACAAATAGTTTTTAACTGCGTCGGCTCTTTTTTGAGACAGAATAATATTATATCTGTCGTTCGACAAAAAATCGGCATAGCCTTTTATGCGGATACTGATAGAACTACCGCCAACAGAGGTTAACAAAGAATCTAAACGCCTTGTGTTTCGGGGAGATTCAACTTCTTTAATGTTGTAAAAAAGGCTAAGGGAATCGCTTTTACTGACTGTTTGTGCGCCCAACAAAGCCGGCAGGAAGCTCATTACCATTATATATTTTATTCCTGAAAACATAATTAAAGGTAACTAAAAAATCCTGCCAGGGTTTTGAAATTTCGTTCTCATTACGGTTCCGATAATTAATAAAAAAAAGGCTGTTCGCAATGAACAGCCTCTAAAATTATAAACTCATTCCTTAACTGCTTACATCTTATTCAGGTTTGAATTCCTCTTACTATAAAGGAAATAAACAATGATACCGGTAATACCCCAGATGATAAAAGCGATCCAGGTTTCTTTACGTACGAAACACATCAGGAAAATATTAAAGCCAACGCCGAGGCATCCTACAAGGTAAACAGCCGGTGTTCTGTATGGCCTGTCGAGTTCCGGTTTTTTATAACGTAAGATCATTACAGCAACACAAACCATTGCAAAGGCCAGCAAGGTTCCCATGCTACACATTTGGCTCACTTTATCAATGGGTGTTAAAGCGGCTACAAGCGATATAATGGCTCCAACCAGGATGGTACTTTTATGCGGAGTTTTAAAAACCGGATGTAAGGTCCTGAAAAAACCAGGCAGTAAACCGTCTTTCGCCATTCCTAAGAAAATACGGGTTTGTCCGAGCATCATCACCAGCATTACAGAAGTAAGACCCGCCGTTGCCGCGATAGTAATGATAAACACTGCCCAGTTTATTCCTATACCTGAAAATGCAGAAGCTACAGGGGCGGCCTCATCTAGCTGATCGTATCTTACCATTCCTGTTAACACAAGAGATACAAGAATATATAAAACCGTACATATTACAAGAGATGCAATGATGGCAAAGGGTACGTCTTTTTTAGGATTAATGGCTTCGCCTGCCTGAGTGGATACAGCGTCGAAACCAATGTAGGCGAAGAAAACAATGGTTGCGGCAGTTAACACTCCACCAAACCCGAAGTTAAAGCCACCGGTAGGATTTCCTGCGGCATCTACTTTAGCTACTGCATCCGGAATAAACGGTGTCCAGTTATCTGTATTTATATAAAAAGCGCCGACGATGATAACAAATAAAACAACCGCAATTTTTACAATCACAATAATATTATTGGTATTGGCCGCCTCTTTAATTCCTTTTATCAGGATGCCTGTAACAATCCAGGTAATAATAAACGCCGGAAGATTGAAAGCAAAGGAGGGTGCCTGTATGCCTGCAGCGAGGCACTTTTCAGTGGCAGTAGCAAAATCATTACATAACCATATCGGGATATCAATTCCGCATAAATGCAAAAGCTTAACAAAATAACCGCTCCAGGCCACAGCTACCGTTGTTGCACCCATCATGTATTCCAGGATCAGGTTCCAGCCGATGAACCAGGCAAAAAGCTCACCTACTGTTCCATATGCGTAAGCGTAGGCGCTTCCTTCAACGGGCAGCACCGAAGCAAACTCAGCGTAACATAACGAAGCAAACAAACAGCCAACACCTGCTATCACAAAAGACAGAGCCAGGGCCGGGCCGGCATAATCATGGGCGGCAATACCGGTAAGAGTAAAAATACCACCCCCGATAATTGCACCAATACCAAGGGAAGTGAGTCCCCATCTTGTTAAGACCCTTTTCAGATCACTTTTTTTCATATCAGCCTCAAACGCTGAGACTGGCTTTACTCTCCATATTGACATAAATACTTGTAATTAAACTGATTATTCAAATTAACCAATTTAAGTTTAAATAAACAAAAGAAATAGTGAGGAGAATTGACTAACTATAAACTGAGGCTAAAAAAATAAACGGGCAAAAAGAATGCAGCCACGTATGCAAGCATGATCAAAATTATTTTAAAAACATTCAGATCATAAATTAATTTTATTTGCAAAACAGAGTTAATATGCTGTATCAGCAAAGGTTCCGCCGGACTATACTGGTAATGCCCGGGACTCATTCCAACGTACTTTTTAGGAAAAGAAAACAAGAGGCAATCCCTTATGAGCCAGTAGTCTATATCAGGGAGCTCTTTATAATCCACATGGTAGTTGATATGCTCGTTTTTTAAATACTCTCTAATTTTCTGGTGCTTGCTTTCATTATACAATTCAAATCCAATAAGTACAGGAACAATAAGCATAACCGGGCTTTGAAAGAAGAGAAACGCGAGACAAATGATGGAAATGACGCCAAAGATCAGGCGGATCATGTGATTCTGTTTAAAGAACAACGTTTCTATCAGTCTCCCTCCATCAAGCGGATAGAAGGGCAGCAGGTTCAGCAGATTAATAATTAAAAAAGCATTGGCAAGCATTTTAAGATTTTCATTATGAAGTTCCATGTTAAAGTAAAAGATTGCGCTGCCGATTAAAATACCCGGGATAGGCCCTGCAAGGATAATAAGGCAGAGTTGCCATTGCGACACCTGCTGTTTTTTACCACTGGTAAAGGCTCCAAGCAGTGGAACAATAAAAATCTTCACATTGCTGTAATTAAAAAGCTTCATAAATAAAAAGTGACCGGATTCGTGAATAATAATTACCACAAGAATCGCGGCAATATAGGCGATGTTTTGCTCAAAGATAAAATAGAACAACAGCGCGTAAACAAAAAGACTGATAAGCGAACGGGTCACCGTATTTTTCTTTTGCTCAATTAAAACCGGTTTAGGAGGAAACCCACCAACGGTGGATTCAAAATTATGGGTACCGTTGTAATCGTCTTCCATTAAACTGATTTTTTATTGAACAGGTGAAATAATAAATAGATGCTTGCAGCAAAAAGAAAAAAAGCGCCGGTTTGATGCAAAGCCCCAAGAACCACTGGTACATTATAAATAAGCGTAAATACACCCAGTAAAAATTGAACGGTAACACCGTAAATTAGTAAAGAAACACCGAACTGCTGCTGCTTATTAAGGTTTAGTCTGCCAGCACGGTACCATAACATGCAAACCAATATCACAACCAAAAGCGCGATAGTGCGATGCATAAATTGTATCCCACTTGCATTTTCCAGAATGTTCTCAGTAAAAGTAGGTTTCATGCTCACCTGCGGAGCCACCCACTCCTCGCCCATTTTCGGCCAGGTATTAAAAATATGTCCCGGTCGTATTTTGGCTGCATCTCCCTCAACATACCCTGCCGTAAAAGCGCCGTAAATGATCTGGAGAATCAGCACAACAAAAAATACTATTGCCGGACCTTTCATTTTTTTTGGTTCAGATGCGAGCACCTCCCCGCGGGGATGAATCAACTTTAATGCAAACCAAAATGTAAATGCAAACAAAGTAAAGGCGCTCATTAGGTGCGTAGCGAGGCGATAATGACTAACCGCGGGCTTTTGCTGCAAGCCGCTGTAAACCATCCACCAACCAATAACAGCCTGCATAGCGCCTAAAAGAAACAACAGCACGAGTTGAGGCCACATGTCTTTTTTTATTTTTTTCTTAAGGAGAAACCAGATGAAGCCAAACGCGAACACATACATCATGAGTCTTCCTGTCATGCGGTGAACATACTCCCACATAAAAATGGGTTTAAATTCTTTGAGGGTCATGTTAGAGTTAACCTTTTCAAATTCAGGGCTGGCCTGGTATTTTTCGAAGCGCTGCTGCCACATCTGTTCATTTAAAGGTGGCACCGAACCCATGAAACTCCAGTCAGTAATAGATAAACCTGAATGCGTCAAGCGGGTTAAACATCCGATGACAACCATGATATAAATCAAAATACAGCCGGTAAGCAGCCATGATATTACAGCTTTGTGCGGTGAGGCGGAAATGGGGTTCATTTAAAAATCAAAATTACGTGATTTACACTTGGCCTGCAACAGTATAAATTGATAAGTGCGATATATCCTTATTCATATCAGAAGATAAATATTGATTAGTGACTTTAAACGGACACTTATTCCCGTTGCACTCTTTTAAATACAATCAGAAAATGGTACTGCATGCTTTTAGTCTTCATGGCATGTCTTTTTTACTCTTCTTAATTATGAAAATCCGTCTCTTTGAATTTGAAGATCTGCCCTGGTTCCCCACCAAAATCAGGGAAGGAATGACGGATTATCTGCGCTTCATTTTAAATTCCGCTAATCTTTACGAACCCATTACACCTTTACTATACGAAGCATTGGAAAAAAGCGATTCAAGCCTGGTTCTCGATCTCTGCTCGGGGAGCGGGGGCGCCATTGAAAATATTCAGAAAAACATTAAACGTTATTACAAACGCGACATTCATTTTATTCTCAGCGATAAATATCCCAACCTTCCCTCCTACAAATTCCTTCATCATAAAACATCCGGGAAAATTTTTTATGTTGATCATTCTGTTGACGCTACCGCGGTACCCGGCCATATAAAAGGTTTTCGTACAATCTTTTCAGGATTCCATCATTTCAATCGTCAAAAGGCTATAACAGTTATAAAGGACGCTGTTAACGCCAGGCAAGGTATTGCCATATTCGATGGCGGCGATAAAAACATTTTTATAATAGTAGCCATTCTGATTGCCCACCCTTTGTTGTTTTTCGCCTGTACTCCTTTTTTCAGGCCTTTGACCTTCTCAAAAATACTCTTTACGTACTTAATCCCGGTCATTCCTATTTGCACTATTTGGGACGGAATCGTTTCAGTACTGCGTTTATATAAACCTTCCGAATTAATAAACATGGGCAAACAGGCCGGACCACATTATAATTGGACAGCAGGTAAAGTGCGCAACAGGTTTGGGATGAAAATTGCCTATCTGGTAGGTTATCCTCCTCCATTATAATCTTGTTATATTCGTCTTATGAATCGCGGAGAATTAATTCGTCCCATCGAACAACACGATAACAAAGAACTGGCCGAACTTATCAGGATCATTTTTCGTGAATTTAAAATTGATAAGCCCGGAACCGTTTATACTGACCCAACAACTTATCATCTCTACGAACTGTTTCAGGAAAAAAGTTCTGCATATTTTGTCGCAGAAGAAAATGGAACATTATTGGGAGGATGCGGAGTATATCCCACAAAGGGATTACCTGAGGGCTGTGCGGAGTTGGTGAAGTTTTACCTTACAGCTGAAGCCCGCGGTAAAGGACTTGGAAGTTTATTAATGCAAAAGAGTTTTGAAAAGGCTAAAGAACTTGGATATACCAGGCTCTACCTTGAATCGTTTCCGGAGCTTTCTAAAGCAGTATCAATGTACAAACGTGAAGGCTTTACAAGTCTCGATCATGCTTTGGGTAACACAGGCCATTATGCCTGCACTATCTGGATGATTAAAACTTTGTAATTAAGCTACCAGCCCTTCTTTTTCAAGAATTTTCATTAAAAGTTTTTCCTCGCATTCCAGATCATTATGGGCGCATTTTTTAAATTTATTTATTGCCTTTAAATACGTGGTAAGTGTTTTATTTTCATAAAGCGAAATAATGGTTGGATGAACGTAATATTTTTTGCAGACAGTGCGCGTGTTACCCAAATGCTCTGAAACATGATCAAGGGCCGTTACAATATTCTTTTTGGTACCCGTAAGGGTATCACTGTTCCCGATTTCGCGAAAAGCCATGATGGCATGAACAGTACCGGCCCAGGTCCTGAAATCTTTTGCGGTAAAGTCTTCTCCACTGATGGATTTTAGATAATGATTTACCATGCCCGAATCAATGCATTTATGATGACCTTCATGATCATAGTATTGAAATAATTCCTTACCGGGAATCTCCTTGCATTTTTTTACAATCACAGCAAGCCGCTTGCTCTTAATACTGATGTTATGCGTTATGCCTTTCTTTCCTTTGAAAATAAATTGTATCCCCGATCCTACAATCTTTACATGCTTGTTTTTTAAGGTGGTCAAACCAAAGGAACCGTATAATTTTTCGTACATATTATTTCCAATACGGATACTGGTCCTTTCCATCAGGCACACAACAGCTGCAAGTACCTTGTTCAGCGGAAGTCCTGGCAGACAAAGATCCTCTTCAATTCGCTTCCGAATGGCAGGAATTACTTTCCCAAAAGAGTGAAGCCTGTAAAATTTAGTATGATTGCGAAGCGAATTCCAGAGTGAATGGTATTTATACTGCTTGCGGTTTTTAACGTCAAGTCCAGTTACCTGCAGGTGGCCATTCTCCAGAGGGCATACCCAAACGTTGTTCCAGGCCGGAGGAATGACCAGTTTTTTAATTCTCTCAAGTACTTTTTCATCCTTTACAATTTCATCCCCCTGCATATATACAAACTTATCGCCTTTTCTAATCCTGGAAATTCCGGGCTGGGTATCGCACACGTAAACAAGGTTGACTGCTTTTGCAGTTTTTTCAGGATCGTGCAAAATATCCCGGAGCGTGCTGTTTGAAAGAGATATTTCGTCGTTAAGTAGTAACATAGTTACGGTTTTGATTAAGACCCTTCAAATTCAATGCCTGAGCGGCCAAAAACCAAATTAATGACCGCTCCCTGGCTTTTTTTAGTTATTTGAGTAAATGCTTCCTCAGAATTGTGGGGCAAGGCCAACGTTTCATATTATTCTCTACTTTTGAGAAATGAACAAACTGCTGAAGTTCCCGCTGCTCCTTATGTTAGTACTGATCACTTTTTTACTGGCCTGTAAGAAAAAAGAAACTTCTGTGAGCTACAGTGTTTCTTTTTCTAAAAAAGTTGATTCTCTTCCGGGCCTGGTTGACATTGAATACAGATATGGCACAAGGGATCCTTCTGATACTCACACCGAGCAGATCAACGCGAACTGGAGCCAGAGTCATACCTGTCTTTTAAATGAAAAAGTAACCTTAAAAGCAGTTTCAGTGACTAATGTAAAATCAATCATAGTAATAATAGAAGCCAACGGAAGTAACCGCACCAGCGACTGTTATATACAAGGCTGTACGGCGTATGTTGAACAAACTCTGGGTAACCGATGAAAGATAAGGCGATATTTAACTGGAGCGGCGGCAAAGATTCTGCGCTCTGCCTTCATCACGTTCTTAATGAAAATCGACTGGAGGTTGTTGGTTTATTAACCAGCGTAAGTAAAGAATATCAGCGCATTTCCATGCATGGCGTAAGGGTGGAGTTGCTCGAAAGGCAGGCTGCGCAGGTTGGAATTCCTTTAACTAAAATGGAAGTGCCTGAAATGCCAACCATGGAAGCGTATGAGAAAGCAATGGAAGATATCCTTGAAAAATTTAAAAATGAAGGCGTAAGCCACTCTGTTTTTGGAGACATTTTTTTAGAAGACCTCCGGGCATACCGTGAAAAAAAATTAGCCTTACTCAATCTAAAAGGAGTTTTTCCCTTATGGAAAAAGTCTACCAAAAAAATCATTCACGAATTTTTAGATCTTGGATTTAAAACCATTACCACTTGTGTAAACGAAAAATACCTGGATAAAAGTTTTGCCGGAAGAATAATTGATCATGATTTTTTAAACGATTTACCCGCCGGCGTTGATCCCTGCGGCGAAAACGGTGAATTCCATACCTTTGTATTTGATGGTCCGATATTTTCAAACCCGATCGATTTTACAACCGGAGAAATTGTTTATCGGAAATATTCACCTCCTTCAAAAGATGAAAAAGGAGATGAATGTAACAATCAGGAGCCTTTCGATACCGGTTTCTTTTACTGCGATCTTCTGCCGGCATAATAAAAATGAGTAAAACTATATCCAAAAAAGAAAAGGTGTTAAAAGACTTCCAGACTATTCCCGGAATAGGAAAAGCCTGCTCTTTAGATTTGTGGAATATAGGATTGAGAAGCCTTGCAGATCTTAAAGGGCAAAATCCGGCTGAATTATACGACAGGTTAAATACTATGACAGGGGTTAAGCATGATATTTGTATGCTTTATACTTTCAGGTGCGCGGTTTATTTTGTTACCGAAAAAAACCACCGGAAAGAAAAACTTAACTGGTGGTATTGGAAAAACCAGTTCTATAACGAATAAAAGAGAACAAAAATGAAATTTGAAGAGATAAGTTTTTCTCGGGACTGTCCAACAATTTCATGGTCGTTTCATTGCATAGCAGAGGCTGCAAACACGCGTCCCGAAATTTTGCGGATTATGTTTCACGGGGTTTACCGCAAGGACCAGGCAGGCAGTAAAGATTCGCATCTAATAAGTGTAATGGTGGATGCCGCGGTCAAATTCTGGCGACCGAAATTCGCTATCATCGATCTTTCCGATTTGGAATATACAGGAGGTGAAGATTTTGAAAAAATTTACGACAGTGTTGATGATGATGATATCTTAACCGTGGTGCTGGTGGGAGAAAAATCACGCAAGGCCATGACGGAACTTTATTTCGGGAACGAAACCGGAAAAGATATCGTGGATAATAATTTTTTCTTTGACAATATTGATCGTGCTATTAAAAAACTGCGCGACCAATAGAAATAAAAAAGCCCGCTGTTAACGGGCTCTTCTTCTTATTTTTTTGCTTTCAGATAAAGCTCATTTACTTTTGTCCAGTTAATCACGTTAAAAAACGCGTTCATGTAATCGGGTCTGCGATTCTGGTAGTTCAGGTAATATGCATGTTCCCAAACATCCATTCCTAAAATTGGCGTGCCTTTACACTCCGCAATATCCATTAAAGGATTATCCTGGTTCGGCGTGCTGCACACACACAGTTTTCCATCAGCTTTTACGCAGAGCCATGCCCACCCGCTTCCAAAACGTGTAGCACCTGCTGCTGAGAAGTCAGTTTTAAATTTCTCAAAGCCTCCTAATTCAGCTTCGATAGCTTTACCTACTTCGTTGGAAGGAGTTCCGCCGGCGTTAGGAGCCATGATCTCCCAGAAAAGACTGTGGTTGTAGTGGCCGCCACCGTTGTTCCTCACAGGCATAGGATATTTGGAAATATTTTTACAGATATCTTCAATACTCATTTTCTCTGCATCCGATCCGGCGATAGCATTGTTCAGGTTCGTAACATACGCCTGATGATGTTTATCGTGATGTATTTCCATTGTTTTCGCATCAATATGTGGTTCCAGTGCGTTAAACGCATAATTTAGTTTAGGTAATTCAAAAGCCATGTTTTTTTTATTTTAAAATTAGTTACACAAATTTAATATTAATGTTGGGGCAAACGACATGATGGCTTAAAATTAATAAGTGGGGAAACTTCTCCTCCATACCGCTACTTTCCGTTATCAAGGTAAACATGGCCCTGGCGCCAGTAATCCACTGCAGTGTACCAGGGATCTTTAAAAAACTGGGAACGTTCGAGAATATAATCATTATCGCTAAAGGGGTTGCCCGTTTTATTGAAATTGAAACGCACGGCATTCATGTTGGTTTCAGCCCCATACACCCACACTTCGCCTTTGGTATTCGTATAAAGATTTGTAGGCGGACCAAATACAACAAAGATCATTCCCCGGTCGGTTTTCCATCCCTGGGTGTAACTGGTATAGTATTTATTGGCCTCTTTCACACGGCCATAATAACGTTTTAATAATTCTTTGGCCCGCTCGTTGCTACCTCCCACTGTGATCCAGAAATTATCTATACAATCTTTCTTATCAGGCGCTGTTTTACAATCTTCAAATTCCTGCTTATTCATCAAAAAACGCGTGCATTCAATCATTTCTTTACTGTCGCTCACCCCAGGGAAAGTTTTGTCGTATGTGTAAACAGTCAATCCCTCATTGTTCACGGCATTTGCTCTTATGTGGTAAAAGCCTTTTTCAGGCATAGTTAAATGAAAGGCGCTGCCAACAAGATCAAGCAGGAAGGTACTATCAGGTTTGTATTTTAATTCGTCGGGTGATTTTAAAGAAAAAGGTGGTGCCGCTATCGGGAAATCTTTAAAAAAACAATCCACTATTACTTTCGTAATTCCTTTATTCGCGGTACTTATAGCGATCTCATTGTCTTTCAGAAAATGATTTTTAAAAGCTATTTCATTTTTGTTCTTAACCAGGTAATTTTGTTTATTGAAATTATTCAGTTTGTAAATGTTGATCCCCTTGCTATATTTTGTCTTTTTATTCACATCGACAACCTGTATATCAAGGTAATAATTGTTCCCGTATTTTGCCGCTATGTTAAATTGCGACCGTATAGACTCGATCATTACACTCTCCCCTGCTCTGTCAAGCAAAGTATAAGAACTGCTGTCTATTATTTGACGTGAACCTTGTTCTGCTAAAAGCCTGTAACTTATTTTTAGTTCAGAATAAAATGCCGAGGTGGTATCTGGTCGCCTGTAAACAAGATTTTCATTTATCACCTCCAGATAAATTGTAGTTTCAGAATCATTCACGTGAAAAGCGACAGCATTCACTTCCAGCAGGTCACTGTCAGGATTAACTATACTTCTGGAAGGCTTGGAGGTATATTGTTTTTTATTGGTCTGGCAGGTGGTGAAAACCATTACCAAAAGAAGACCTATTATTTTAGAGACACGAAAATTCAATAAACAAATTTAATTATTTTAAAGCTATATTTGTTTCACTCTTGAAACTTAAAATAAATATCTGGCGCCTTGTTGGAATTCTTGCCATCATTACGTTTGCAATTGTTTTTTTTAAGATCCTCATCTACCTTACCATTTCACTGATATTGTTTTTGGTCGCTTATCCCCTCACCTATCGCATTGAGCGTATCCGGCTTGGAAAGTACAAAGTACCCGACGGAATTGCCGCGTTGTTAACGATCTTATGTATGATAGGCGTGGTGACGGCTTTATTCTTCACCATTATTCCGCCTTTGATCACCGAAATAAATTTTCTTTCCACCTTAAATTTTTACGATGTGCTTCGCAACCTTATCGATCAGTTCCCTCTTATTAAAAGCAATCTGCTGAAACTTGGTAACGAAGAAGATCTGAAACGTAATTTATCATCAGAGCTTAACAATTTTATAAACAGCAATAATATCAGCAATGTTTTAAATAACATTTTCAATTATTTCAGTTCCATTCTGGGAGGTACGCTGTGTGTGCTTTTTATTACTTTTTTCCTTTTAAAAGATGAGCTGATTGTAAAATCAAGTTTATTCACTATTACTCCGGTGGGGAAAGAAAAAGAAATGCGGGAAATCTTCAGAACAAGTAAACGCATGTTAAGTAAATATTTCGGCGCGCTTTTCCTTGACATGTTTCTTGTGGGCACCGCGGTCATGATCTGCCTTAGCATTCTTGGAATAAAAAACGCACTCATCATTTCCTTTGCTGCTGGAATTTTAAATATCATTCCTTATATCGGCTCCATGATCGTGATGATTCTCGCCATTTTCCTTGGGGTAAGCGGCTGCATCAGTTCCGGCAACTACGAACTCATTGGCCCCACTATTAATAAAATATTTTTTACCCTTTTAAGTATTAATCTCATTGATGGCTTTATTATCCAACCTTTGCTTTTTTCTAATTCAGTAAAAGCGCATCCGTTGGAAATATTCATCGTAACCCTTATGGCCGCTGCGCTCGGTGGTATTTTCGGCATGGTAGTGGCGCTGCCCGTGTATACGATCATCAGGATAGTTGCCAAAGAATTTTTAACCCATTTGAAATTCTTTAAAAAGATTTCAGATACTATTGAAGAATAAACATGAACACTGTTTTTCCATTTTTAAAACAACTAAAATCAAATAATAACAAGGATTGGTTTGATTCCCACAAAGACCAGTATTTAAAGGCAAAAGAAGAATTTGAAAATCTTGTAGAAGAAGTTATCAAAGGCGTCAGAAAGTTTGACAAAAAAATTGAACCGGGTATGACTGCTAAAAACTGTACATTCAGAATTTATAAGGATGTACGTTTCAGCAAAGATAAAACGCCCTACAAAACCAATATGGGTGCAAGCATAAATCCGGGTGGTAAAAAGTCGGTGAGTGCCGGATACTACCTTCATTGTGAACCAGGGAACAGTTTCGTTGCCGGAGGAGTTTGGATGCCGGATTCCGAAATGCTGCAGGCAATCAGGCAGGAAATAGATTATAATCCGAAACCACTCCTTAAGATTTTAAATGCGACTTCGTTTAAAAAATATTTTAAGGGTTTAGATGAAGAGGACAAATTAAAAAGTGCTCCTAAAGGCTATGATAAAGAACATGTGCATATTGAACTGTTAAAGAACAGGCATTTCCTGGTGTCTCATAAACTTAGCGATAAAAGTATTAACGGGCCGGCAAGTGTAAAAACAATTGTAGAGGGTTTTAAGAGCATGTATCCTTTAATGGGATACCTAAGAACCGCGCAGCATAAATAAAAAATAAGAAGGTCTTTTACTCCAGGAAATAAACATCATCGTAAGGCGAATTGATGGGAGAGCCCATGTTCACCGGCTTTGACCATTCACCTGTTTCTTCCGACCAGGTACTTTTAAAAATATCATAGCCCCCCATGTTTTCATACCCTTTGGAAGAAAAGTACAGTGTATTCCCGTCTTTCGAAAGCGCAGGAAACTCCTCGTCCATATCGCTGTTCACGGCCGTTATATTTTCAGGCACAGGACTCCATTTGCCGTTGCTCAGTTTCTTAAGCCTGTAAATATCTTTTCCTTTCGATTCATCTTCGCCATAGCTTGAATACAACAAGGTGTTTTTATCCGCTGAAAGAAATAACAACGTTATGAAATTTTTCTTTTTATCTACGGATGAACGCATGTCCTCGGTAAGCACTAATACCTTTGCACCGGATTCCGCGTGTGTTAATGAATTCTGAAGGGCTTTAATATCCACATGCTTCCGTTCGTGCACTTCCATTACCACCGGATTATTTACAAGTTTAATTCCGTTATTACAATATTCAATTTCTTTCGCAATATTTAATTTAGCAGCCTCATCAGGTTTACATACCGATAAAAATTTGGTGTAGGATTTAACAGCATCATCAAACCGGTAATTCAGGTGATTCGATTTTCCAAGATAATAATGTACGTCAACGGGTATTCCTTTCGCCGCGGAAGCCACCTCCAGAGCACGGGCGCAATTTCCTTTATCGCCACGTGTTTTAAACAATGCCATTCCATAATAATACGAGTTGAGCGGGTCAAGGTCCAGGTGTCTGCTGAGTTCTTCGTACACAAGGCTGGCCTCCTGAAAATTGGATTCATCATACAGTTTTCTCGCGAGCTGAATATCTTCCTGGTCTTTCTTTTTTTCCTCAGGAGTCCTGTCCAGTTTCTTTTTTGAATCCTTTTTTGCGATGGGTTTATGTGCTTCCGCAATTGTTTCCTTCACAGGAGATTCATCAAAAGACACTTTCGCGGCTTCATCTTCCCTGAAATAATTTGTAATAACAAGCGGATTTTTATCCGATAATTTTTTAAGAATTATTTTTTGTTTCAGCGTAAACTCATTCTTTTTAGAGGGTATTTCAAAAGAAGAATTTAAGTCCGGATAATTCTCAGCAGAAACCGTTATATCGAATTTTGTTCCGGAAGGAAGTACCATTAAGTACATTCCTGTTTTAGCGTTGGTGCGGTAAACTCCGGCAATTTCGCCATTGTTGGTATTATACACCGAAATAAGGGCTTCGCGCAATGGGATAGAATCAGATGTGGTAAAATTTCCTTTGATAATGGAAGAAGGACTATTTCCTTCGGGAACTTTTATATGAAGCAACTCGAAAGTATTTATTTTTCTGTTTGAACAAAAGGAGGCATACTTTCCGGTACTATCGGGAATATACAAAATGTCGTCATAGGTAGAATTAATAGGGTATCCAAGATTTTCTGGGCTCGACCATGGACTCGAAATGTCGGGCCTGCTGCATTTAAAAATATCAAATCCTCCCATGCTGTTATGCCCTTTGGAAGAAAAATAAAGCGTGAGTCCGTCTTTTGTAATGTAAGGATAGTCTTCATCTAAAGGTGTGTTGATCTCTGGTCCGAGCTGCTGACTGGGGCTTAAAGAGCCCGATGGCAGCGAAACATTTTTGTAAAGATCACTCCCTGTTTGTTCTTTGGCACCAAAGCTTGCATGAATGTATTCCCGCTTGTTTAAGTTGCAAACCAATTGCCGGGCTCCTTTCTTTTTATCAACAACTGAATTAAAAAAATCAGTTTTATACATGAGTCTTCCTTCGGTTAACTCGTTGTTATAAGTTGCCAGCAGGTTCCCTTCCTGCACTTTCATCCGTTTTTCAACCTGAATGTTGATGGGGTCGGACATGAGCATACTACCATTCTTACAATACCTGATTAATTGCGCAACATGATTGTTTTCTACTTCTACGGGAGTCGCCCGTTTTTTATACTCCTCAAGAGCCACAATCGCATCCTGGAAAATATATACAGAATGGCAGACTTTACCGAGGTATAAAAAAACATCGGGAGGTACTTCCTTATATGTAGATGCCAATTGCAGTGAATTTACCGCACGTGCCTTGCTCCTGTTTAATTTGAAAAGACTGATCCCGTAATAATAATTAGCAAACGGATCGCCCTGGTCATTTTTCAATAAGGCTTCATAAAGACTTGCAGCTGTTTCAAAATCATTTGCTTTAAAAGCTTTCAGGGCATCTGCGGGCTTTTTGCGTTCCTCCTCCACCTGCTTTTTAACCATTTCATCAATGGTGGAATAATTTTTCGCCTGCTTTACATTTGTTTTAGATACATCATTCGCGCTACCAGCCACATCACCCAAAGTTCTCACAGTGTCCCCGGAAGCTTTAATGTAAAACACTTTTTCATTTTCATCATTAAAAAAATTCGCGATCACCAACACAGGCTTTTTCTTTTCGTTCAGTTTTACCTTTATCTGCTGCTGACAAATTTCGTAATCAATTTTTTGCGGAACCTCTACTTCCTCTGTCATTGTTCCGTATCCAGGAACTTCCACGTGAAAAATATATTTAACATTGGCAACAAGTACCAGAACATAATTACCGGTAAAACCATTGCTCACAAAAATTCCAACGCGCTCATTGTTAGAAGCATTGTACACTGTAATTCTCGCCTTTTTTTGTTTTGGATCGTCTAGTACCTCTATATGACCACGCACAATAATTACGTGGGGTGGTTGCGCAGTTGGAGTAATTTTAAAAATATCAAAGCGGTCATCCGTGCTTAAACGGTCAGACACAATATAAGTGTAATGCCTTTTTTTAGCCTTTAAAATATCGTCCTTACTCACCAAAGGTTTAGAAAGGCTGCTGTCTTTCGATTGTCCGAATCCGGCATTGCCAAAAACAAGATAAAAAAAGATAAATATATAGCCTCGGTATTTCATTTTTTAAACGGAGTTTGAAATTAGAAATATCCCCGCTCAAAACAAATTTTATGTTTCAAATATTAATCAAGAAATGCAAGTTTATTAAATAGTGTCTCTGATAGCTGAATATTCCAGGGAATCAATCTCTACAGCCATATCCGAATAGTTAAAAACCAGGTCATGCACAAAGTTCATTTCGGGAAGCTGCAGGGCATTTACTTCCCTTACTAGTTTCTTAGAGCCAATAATCTGAATTTCCTCGAATAGGCGCGGGTGTATAATTTTAAAATAACTCTTGTTGTTTTTATACTTACGGTAAACGGGAAAGTGTATATCTTCAAATTTCATGGCCGCGCCCTTTTTAAAGTTAGTTTCAGAATATATTTATGAGCATTACAAAGATAACGTAGAAAATCTTTGCATCGTACTGCCCAATAAAAGAGGAGCGCTTTTTCTCAAACAGCACCTTGCCGCTGTTTTTGGTAAAACCATCTGGTTACCGCAAATAGTGAGTGCCGAAGAATTTGTTTCAGAACTAAGCGGCTTACAAACTATAGAGGAAATTGACTTGATGTGCTACCTCTATGAAAGCTATAGCGCCTGCTACGGGCCCGAAGCAGAACCCTTTGACAGCTTTTCAAAATGGGGCCAGCTTATTCTCCAGGACTTTAATGAAATTGACCGCTATCTTGCAGATTCAGGTCAGCTTTATGAGAACTTAAAAGATATTAAGGTGATAGAAAACTGGAGCCTTGGCGAAGAAAACCTGACTGAATTTCAGTTAAACTATTTGGAGTTCATGAACAGTCTGGGTGCAATTTACACGCATTTCAGCAGCTTTTTACTCAATAAAAAATTTGCCTACCAGGGTCTGGCATATAAGGTGGCGGTAGATAATATCAGCACTTCTGAATTTACAGGAAAATTTCATAAGATTTTATTTTGTGGCTTCAATGCATTGAATGCAGCCGAATTAAAAATCTTCAATCACTTATACCTTACAAAGAAAGCGGATATCCTTTGGGATGCGGACGACTATTACTTAAATAATCCATTGCACGAAGCGGGATTATTTTTAAGAAATAATTTTCAGTTTTTTCAACAAAAAGACACCTTGTTTAAGGACAGTCATTTTCTTAATGATAAAAGCATCGAGGTGATTTCGGTCCCTAAACAGATCGGACAATCGCAGGTGGTAAGGCAATGCGTTCAAAAGTATATCGATCAGCAGATACCTCTGGATAGGGTAGCCATTGTACTCGCTAATGAAAAGCTGCTCTGGCCAGTTCTGCAGCAGTTACCATCGGCGGTTCAGCACGTTAACATTACAATGGAATATCCGCTAAGGTATACCTCTACCTACGCTTTGGTAGATATCATTCTTCAAATACAACTCAATTTCACAAAACAGAATCGCGTTCAAAAATATGTTTATTATAAAGACTTCATCACTCTGTTGCAGCAGCCTCTGTTCAACAGTTTCTTAAAAGCGAAAAAGGTAACGGTGGATGTAAACCGCGTTATTAATGAAATTATTGACCGGAATATTTCTTTTATTACACAAAAACATTTATTGCAGTTTTTTCCGGAGAGTTCAGCCTTATTACTTCCTTTTCTTTCTGAACCAAAAGATATTCTGTCACTCTGCGGAACACTTACCGAATGCCTTGAGACCCTTCAGGAATATTTTGTGGAAAAGAGCGATAGTAACAAAGTGTTTTTAGAGCTTGAATATCTTGCTATTATTATAAAAAACCTTAACCGATTAAATGAAGTACTGCTTAAACACCCTCATTTTAATAACCTTAACTCCTTTAAACAGCTTTTCAATCAGGTTGTAGGCAACAGCACGGCCTCCTTTATTGGCGAGCCTCTGCGCGGATTGCAGATTATGGGAGTGCTCGAAACCCGTACACTTGATTTTGATCATCTGATTATCGTGAATGTAAATGAAGGAGTTCTTCCTTCGGGAAAGACTGTTAATTCCTTTATTCCAAATGATCTCAAGCGCGCATTTGGTTTACCACTTTATCTTGAAAAAGATGCCATTTACTCATATCACTTTTACCGTTTGTTACAACGTGCCGCAGATATTACAATTACTTATGACAGTGAAACAGATACGTTTGGAAAAGGTGAAAAAAGCCGGTTTATCACTCAACTACAACTCGAACTTAAAAACTATAATCCTGCAATAACTATTCGCGAAAGGGTTGCCGGAACTATTGGAGTGCCGCCTGATCTTAAGAACATTATCGATATTGTAAAAACAAGCAGTTCACTGGAACGCATTCACAAAAAGGCTACAGATAAAGAAATGTACGGTTCGCTCTCGCCTTCTTCCCTCATCATGATGAAAGAATGCGGATTGCGGTTCTATTTCAGGTATGGTGCGGGCTTAAAGGAAATAAAAAAGGTGGAAGAGAATGCAGAATCCAACACGTTCGGATCAATTCTGCATTTAAGTTTGGAAACACTTTACCGTGAAATGATCGGTACTGTAGTAACAACTGAACGGCTAAAAAAACAATTATCAAATGTTGAAATCACAGTAAGACAAAGCTTCAAGAATTTTTTTGATAGTGATGAACTCGTAGGGAAAAACATTTTACAGGAAGAGGTCATAAAAGTTTATGTGGAAAAGCTGATCCGGAACGATATAAAATGGGTAGAAGAACTGGCTTCCGAAAATCAATTCCTTACCCTTAACTCCCTCGAAAAAGAATATACAGCTTCGCTTCAGGTCAATATCGGCGGGACAAGCGAGACTGTTTATATTAAAGGTAAAATGGACCGTATTGACACTTACAACAATATGGTGCGCATCATAGATTACAAAAGTTCAATCAAGCAAAACGATAAATTTTCTTTCAGTGGGTTTGAAGATTTATTCACCAATAAAAACAGCAACAAACAATTTCAGCTTGTCATGTACGCCTGGCTGCTTCACAAAAATGATTTTTCTCGGCCGGAACAACTCCAGCCGGGAATCATTCCCTTCCGCGAGTTTTTAAATGAGCCAAGGTTTCTTTCCCTGAATAAACAACCTTTTAAATTCAGTCACGAATTTCTCAATGATTTTGAAACCCACCTCGTAAAATTTATCGAAAGCATTTTTGATGAAACTACTGCGTTTTCACAAACCCAGGATACTGACATTTGTGAGTACTGCGCCTATAACGTGATATGCAATAGGTAAAATAACCATTTATTTACTAAAAAACAATGTGTAAAATCTTTGCTAAATGAGGCTAATAGCGTATTTTTGGCCTTCCTTTATATAACTGATGAAAACTGAATTAATTTCAAAACTAGAAGAACTGCTTTCGAGAGATGCAGGTGAAGTTGCCAACGATGTGCGAACTCTGCAGAAAGAGTATCAAAAACTTTGGACGCTTGAATTTGAAAAAGCCCGCCAGGCCTTTGTTGACGAGGGCGGCAAAAGCAAAGAATTTGAATACCCAAAACAGCCCGAAGATCTTAAGTTCGAAAGTCTGATTGACAAATTCTCAAAGCTTAAAAAAGAAAACGAAGCAAAGCAGGCATCAGAACAGGCGAAGAATCTGGTGATCCGTCAGGAAATCATTTCTAAAATAAAGGACCTTAGCAAATTAAGTGACAACGTTGGCGCTGCGATAAAAATGTTGCAGGAGCTGCAGTCGCAATGGAAAGAAACGGGTTCGGTATCTTCTCATAAGTACAAAGAGATCCAGGCGGAATACAGCAAGGCTATTGAAGATTTTTATTACAACTTAAAAATTTACCGCGACCTTCAGGAACATGATCTGAAGCGTAATTTCGAAAATAAAACCGAACTGATCACGAAGTTAAAAGCCATCATGTCGGTGGATAACATTAAAGAAGCCGAGCGTTTAATTAAAGTGTACCGTAATGAGTGGGAAGAAATTGGTCCTGTTCCAAATGAAAAATGGGACGAAATCAAGCAAAATTATAAAGCGGTTCTCGACGAAGTGTACGCTAAAATTAAAACACACTATCACGGCATAGAAGAAAAAAAGGAAAATAACCTTCAGTTTAAACTGAGTCTTATTGAAAAAGCTAAAGAACTGGTAGCGTCGATGGAAGGTGCGGGCATGAAAAAGTGGAACGAAGCCACTGAAAAAATTATTGCACTGCAGGGCGACTGGAAAACAGGCGGCCGCACGACAGAAAAAGATAACGAAAAAATCTGGGCGGAGTTTCGCGGTATATGCGATTCATTTTTTGAAATGAAGAAAGGATTTTTTGCTTCTATGAATGA
Organism: Bacteroidota bacterium; assembly: GCA_013816895.1. Taxonomy (GTDB): domain Bacteria; phylum Bacteroidota; class Bacteroidia; order B-17B0; family Aurantibacillaceae; genus Aurantibacillus. Next base: position 1,323 of record JACDDR010000067.1, on the reverse strand, counting down.
AAAATTCGCGGCCAGCAGAAAATTGAAAAATGAACTGATTGTAAAAGCGGAAGCCTTAAAAGACAGTACCGATTGGCAAAAAACCGGTCTGGCTTTAATGAAACTACAAGATGAGTGGAAAAAGCATCCGGGAAATGGTGATAAAGAAGAACCTCATTTATTTCAGAAATTCCGCAAAGCATGCAACGCTTTTTTTGATGCTAAAAAAGCGCACTTTGAAACCGTGGATGCTTCCTTCGAAAACAATTTAAAAGTAAAAGAAGAACTCCTTGCAAAAATTAACACGTTCACTGAAAACACCAGTCGCGACGAACTGAAGGCTCTTGCAACGGAATGGAATAACGCGGGAATGGTTCCTTTGAAAGACAAAAAGCGCATGAATGATGCTTTTTACGCGAAGCTGGACGAGTTATACGATAAGATGCACATCGACAAGTCTGAAAAAGCTACCATTCAATATAAGACAAAAATTGAGCGCATGGCAGGCTCCGAGAGCGCTTTTGATGCTTTACGAAAAGAAGCCGAGTACTTAAAAAAGTTAAGCGACGAAATAAACAATAACATCCGCACTTATGATAATAATTTAGGGTTCTTCAAGCACTCTAAAGGAAGTCCTTTAATGAAAGAATTTGAGAATAAAATTGAAGCTGAAAAAGCGAAGCTGCTAGAAATTAAAACCAAACGTGATCTGGTGACTGAAGAACTGAATAAAATCAGGGAAGCAACCAAGACCACTGCTTAAATAAATTTCAAATCGTCATTGCGAACGCCCGTCCGAACGGATTTTTCATCCGGGCGGGCAGTGAAGCAATCTTTTCATGAGATTGCTTCGACCAAAAAAGGTCTCGCAAATACGATTTACGAGCCTTTCTTATTCCATCAAACAATAACTTGTACTCCTTCCTCCACCCTCTTCTTTTACCAGTATGTTTTTATTCATCAGGTCGTGTACATCACGAAGAGCTGTGTCTGGCGAGCATTTAGTGATCTTTCCCCATTTTGAAGTGGTAAGTTTCCCTTCAAAGCCGTCAAATAATTTGTTTATCATTAACCGCTGACGTTCGTTTACCGGAGTTTGTGAATGCGTATCCCAAAACCTGGTTTTATGCAGAACACGTTTTAGTGTTGTATCAGTTACATCCAATGACCGGTCGAGGCATTTCAAAAACCATACTATCCATTCGGTGACATCTAAATTACCCTTTTGCACTTTTTCAAGGATGCTATAATACGCGTTGCGTTCAAGCCGTATCTGAGCCGACATGCTGTAAAACCGTTGGTGGTCGCCATCGGCGCGCGCAAGTTGCATGTCTGCTATTGCCC
>JACDDR010000066.1:14825-21966 GCA_013816895.1 Bacteroidota bacterium | reverse complement strand
TTATTGCCCCTATCCTCACTAACATCTGGTCGAGGAAAAACAAATATAATTTTCTGGGCAACTGGCGCTATTATAAATATCCAGAACAAACCTACGGCCTTGGGGGTCACACCCGCTCCGGGGATCGTACCAAACTTGATTACTCTTATTTTCTTTTCAGGGAGGCTGTGCTCAGACATATTCCAGGATCAGATTTTTATACAGGAGCCGGTTATAACCTCAGTTACCATGCTAATATCAAGCAGATTCTGGATGTTCCGGGGCAGGAAACCGATTTTGACAGATATGGCAGAAACATAAGTTCAATATCTTCGGGGGTATCTGCTCATGTCTTGTTTGATAACCGCGGCAACACTATTAATCCGCAAAAAGGCGCCTATGCAAACGTTTCCTATTACCAGTATGCGAAATTATTTGGAAGCGATAATAACTGGCAGGCTCTGATTGTAGATGCCAGGAAATATTTTGGTATCGGGCCTTCAAACAATGTGCTGGCCTTCTGGAGCTACAGCTGGTTTACCTTTGGCGGTAAAAGACCCTACCTTGATCTGCCCAGCACCGGGTGGGATGCTTATAGCAATGTAGGCCGGGGATATATTCAAAGCAGGCTGAGGGGGGAAAACCTGTTATATTTTGAAACCGAGTACCGTTTTAAAATAACCCGCAATGGCCTTTTTGGCGGCGTTCTATTTGCAAATGCCCAGTCGGTATCAGACTGGCCCTCCAATAAATTCACAGTGCTTTATCCAGCTGTGGGAGGTGGTCTCCGCTTTAAGCTGAACAAATATTCGGGAACCAACCTGTCAATAGATTATGGCTTTGGTACCCACGGCTCACATGGGTTATTTATTAACGTAGGTGAAGTGTTTTAAGGTCGGACTATACGTTCTTAATCCCGTAAATTAGCATTGGAATAAAAGAAATTTTTATTTTTTATCTTCGCAACCTGAATTCAACAAATGATAAGCATCCAAGAAATAAATTTTCCTGAAAAAATAAAAGAATTTATAGATTTTCCGCACGACCTGTACAAAGGAGATCCTAACTATGTTCCTGAATTATTTATATCGCAAAAAGACATCCTGAATCCAAAGAAACATCCATTCTTTGAGCATTCAAAAGTGCAGTTGTATCTTGCCTACAATGGCAACAAAATTGTTGGACGGATAGCTGCCATCCGCAACAATAATCACAATGCACACAAGCAAACCAAAGATGGTTTTTTTGGTTTTTTCGAATGCGTTAACGATTATGCTGTTGCTAAATTGCTTTTTGATACGGCTGCAGAATGGATTAAGAAAGAAGGACTGAATAATATGTTAGGTCCCGCAAGTTTTTCTACAAACGAATTTTTCGGCTGGCACATCGATGCTTTTGATCAGCCGCCAATGCTGGCCATTGCCTATAATAAAAGTTATTATCCTGAGTTTGCCAACCGCTACGGTTTCTCTAAATATACCGACCATTTTGCCTACTACATCACCACTGCAAACGTTTCTCAGAAACCCCTCGGCTTGAGTGAAGCTTTTGAAAAACGTTTGGCCGCAAAAAACGTCATTATACGAAAGGTGAATATGAAAAGATTTAAAGAGGAGGCCGAAAAAGCTCACAAGGTCTACAATTCCGCCTGGGATAAAAACAGTGGTTTTGTTCCCATGACCTATAACGAGTTTATGTATTTGTGTAACGACATGAAAACAATATTGGAACCCGATTTATGTTATGTGGCCGAAAAAGATGGTGAATTTATTGGTTTTTCTTTTTCGTTTCCCGACATTAACCAGGTGCTGAAAGATGTGAAAAGAGGCCGTTTACTGCCCTTCGGCATTTTTAAATTGTTGTTTAACCGCAGGAAAATAAATAAAGTACGTGTAGTGGTTTTAGGCGTAATTGAAGGTTATAGAAAGCTTGGGATTGAAGCCGTGTTTTTTGCGAAAGCAATTGCCTATGCCAAAAAACACCATATCGTTGGTGCTGAAGCCTCGTTGATTTTAGAAAACAATGAAATGATGAACAAGGCACTTCTTAATATTAACGCCCATGTTTATAAAACATACCGGGTATATAAATTTGTTTTGTGAAAAATAAGGGGAGCACTTATTTTTCGGAATTGTTTTTGCCTGTTGACCTGGCAACGATTTTTTACGTTTTGATTTCCGGCCTTTATTTATGTTTTGGTTCAATCAATTTCCCGGCGCTATTGCCGCACTTAATCATTAGAATTTTCATTCTTGTTTTAATTGTAGTCCTTTCGAAACTCCAACGCAGATTCAGTGCTAATAAGCCACTGCAGTTTATAAGAAATTTTTACCCCCTGCTGTTCCTCGTTTTTTTCTACGCCGAAACAAGCTCCCTGAAAAATACTGTTTTCACAACTAATCTTGATAATTATTTTTTTAACGCCGAACAAAAGATTTGGGGCTTTCAGCCGAGCATTGTTTTTTCGAAGGTAATGAACCGGGAATGGTTTAACGAGATGATGAATATGTGCTATTTTTCGTATTATATTCTTATCCCTCTGGTGTGCTTTGCATTATATTTTAAAAAACCCGCTCAATCTGTTAAAGGGGTTTTTACTGTAATTTTTTCATTCTATCTATATTACATCATTTTTTGTGTTTTGCCGGTTGCCGGACCACAATACTATATAATTGATCAGGCCTACCCAACCATCACGCCGCATTTTTTTGGAAATATTATGCACAACATTCTTACCAATCACGAGGAGCCTACCGGCGCTTTTCCAAGCTCACATGTTGGAATTGCTGTCATCATCAACTATCTGGCTTTCGTTCATCTCAAAAAATTGTTTTTCATCACTTTACCTTTTGTTGTAGGAATCTGCTTCGCCACCGTTTACACCAGGGCCCATTATCTGGTTGATGTTTTTGGCGGGCTGGTTTCAGCTCCTTTATTTATATTTTTAAGTTATAAAGTTTATAATAAATTTGATCCCGATAACCATTTAAAAACGAGGATGACTCTTTAACATTTGTATAACAAATAACTAAATTTCATTTATAACTTTAGCAACAAAATTTCCTAATATTAAACAAATAAAAATGCCGATTACAATTATAATGTTTCCTGGCCAGGGCTCTCAGCACAAAGGCATGGGGGAAGACTTGTTTAAAGAATTTCCTGAAGACGTTGAAACTGCAAACCGCGTTTTAGGTTACAACATTGTTGAATTGTGCCTTGCCGATGCTGATAATAAGCTCATCCTGACCAATTACACACAGCCGGCTTTGTTTTTTGTAAATTATCTCAAGTATAAAAAATATTTACAAACGAATTCGCAGCCCGATTATTTTATCGGTCATAGTCTGGGAGAGTTTAACGCTTTAAATGCTGCAGGGGTGTTTAATTTTGAAACGGGATTAAAAATCGTTCAAAAGAGAGGAGAACTGATGTTCTCTGTAAAAGGAACTTCCATGGCGGCTATCATTGGCGCTGAGCAGGCCCATATCGAGCGGATTTTAAACGATAAATTTCCTGAAATTGACATTGCAAATATTAATTCAAAATTACAGATCGTTATTTCAGGAACTACAGAAATACTTGAAAAAGCCGCGGATTATTTTGAGGAGGAAGGCCTTGTATACTTTCCCTTAAAGGTGAGCGGTGCTTTTCATTCAAGATATATGACTCCTGTAAAACAAGAGTTTGAATCCTTTATTAAAAGCATGCCCTTAAGCAACTTAAATGTACCGGTAGTTGCGAATTTTTTAGCCGATATTTACCCAAATGAAAAAGACGGTATTATTGAATGCATGGTGAATCAAATCGACAATCCTATAAAGTGGTTGCAAAGTGTTGAATATCTTATGCGGATGGGCGAATGTAATTTTATTGAAATTGGCGCCGGAGACGTACTAACAAATATTATTAAAAAAATAAAAAGTCAAAACGCTTTAGAAAATAAATTGTGACCAGTGATGAGAAGGAAGCTTTAATAGGAAGCTTAAAAAGAGACGTGTTGAAGATGCCCGCTGTAAGCACAATTAGCGTGTCTTTTAGCAAGGAGGATATTTATAAAATAATTCCTCACAGGCCACCATTTGCATTGATTAGCTCAATTGTTGCGGTTAATCTGGAAGAGATGGTTATCGAAGTCACAAGCAGAATTGTCCCTGAGGATCCTATCTTTGCGGGCCATTTTCCAGGTAACCCGGTTTACCCGGGCGTTATGCAAATAGAAGCTATGGGGCAGGCGGGTTTGTGTCTTGCCTATTTTGTAAAGAACAATACCTTAAAAATAGAGGGAAGTAATATTCCTGTTAAAGGTTTGTTTACGCGCGTTCACAATGCAGGTTTTAATAAAGGTGTTTTTCCCGGCGATACTCTTACCATAAGAGTAAAGTCTATTGAAGATGATGATTTTATGGGCTTAATGGCAGCCCAGGTAACTATAAATAACGATATTTATTCACACAGCATCTTAGAAGTATATTATCCTTAAATAACCACAATAAATTAAATAAAAATGTTGCAAAAACGAGTAGTAATAACCGGTATGTCCATAAATACACCAATTGGGGACACTTTAGATGAATTCATTAACAATTTAATGGACGGAAAATCCGCGGTAACCAAGTGGGATACGCTTGATACATCCCGGATTTACGCGAAAGTGGGGGGCGATCTTGGAAATTATGATGTGGTTACAAAAATAAAATCATATAAAGGCCGTATCCCTGAAGCCACTTTCGACAGGCTTCTGAAATTGGGAAGCAAGTCCCCTTTATCCATTGGCGTTTCACTGCTTATTGCCGTTGAAGCTTTTTTGGATTCAGGATACATTGGTAATATAGAAGATGGTAATAATATTGCCACTATTATAGCCGGCCATAATTTAAACCAGAAATATACTTTTGAAAATCACGACGTGTTTAACGATGAGCCTGAATTTGTTGAAGGGCTGTTCGCTTTAAATGGTTTGGATACACATCACGTTGGGAGTGTTACAGATGTATTGCAATTGCACGGCCCCGCCTACACTGTTGGCGGTGCCTGCGCAAGTGGTAACGTAGCGCTGCGTTGCGCGGTTGACGAAATACAATCGCACGATGTTAAAATAGCCGCCGTAGTTGGCCCTATGCTCGATTTTTCGCCATTGGATTTGCAAGGCATGTGCATTATGGGAGCCATTACATATAAATCCTTTAACGAAGAACCTCAAAGAGCCAGCAGGCCCTATGATTTAAACCGCGAAGGATTTGTTCCTTCTCATGGTTCTGCTTGTTTGATAGTTGAAGATCTTGAACACGCTCTGGCGCGCGGCGCTAAAATTTATGCTGAAATTCTCGGCGTAGAATCATCTTCAGACGGGAGCCATTTACCCCAGCCCTCACAAATCGGACAATCGCGTTTAATGAAACGTTTATTAAAAAACGCAGGCGTTAAACCCGAAGAGGTTGATTATATCAACGTGCACGCAACTTCTACACCATTAGGCGATCTTACAGAATTAAGATCTATTAAAGATGTTTTCGGCGAACACCGCAAGAATTTAAAAATAAATGCGCCCAAATCTTTACTTGGCCATACTTGCTGGAGCGCCGCTACCGTTGAAACAGTGGCTGCTATTCTTCAGATGAACCGAAACGAATTACATCCTTCCATTAATATTGATAATCTTGATCCGGAAGTAGATATTGATGTTTGCCGCGGCGAACGCAAAAAACACAACATCAATATTTTTCTTAAAAATTCTTTTGGATTTGGAGGATTAAATGCTATCAGTTTAATTAAAAAATACAAAGCATAGTTTATAACATATATGAAAATTTTTATAACAGGAGGGTCCAGAGGAATAGGCCGCAGAATAGTAACCATGGCCTTGGAACGAGGGCACGACGTAGCATTTACATACAATAGTTCCAGTGCCGAGCATATAGAAAAGTTAATGGAGGAAACCAAACAACTGGCACCCGACCGGATGTGTAAGGGCTACCAGCTAAATGTAAGAAACGTAGACGACGTGGTAAGAGTAACAGATGATGTACTGGATGATTTTGATTCGATAGATACTGTAATAAATAATGCGGCAATTAACAGAAATAATCTGGCGTTCCACATGTCCGATGAAGAATGGCACGATGTAATTGATACAAATTTAAATGGTGCGTTTTATGTGATACGCCAATTTTTGCCTGTATTTTTAGCAAATCGCAAGGGTCATTTTGTTTCTGTTTCATCCATTGCAAAAGATGGAATCTCGGGCCAGGCGAATTATAGCGCCAGTAAAGCAGGCTTAATCGGCTTGTCGGGTACTATTGCAAAAGAATACGGCATTAAAGGCATTACCAGTAATGTAGTAGTGCCGGGCATGTTTGAAACAGATATGGTAAAAGAAACGTTAAGTGATAATCTTAGAAAATTCTGGTTGCTGCATAATCCAATGAAGCGGATGGGACATTTGGATGAATTAGCGGAGGTCGCTTTATTTTTAGGCTCGGATGCTGCCAGTTTTGTAAACGGCCAGGTTATTAGCGTAACAGGTGGATTGGATTGGGCTGAATAATTGCAACCGGGTTGCCCTTGATGCTAAATTATTTCTAAAATCATAACGATATTTTCCGGTAAACTATAAAGAGAAAAATTCAGAACAAGTTATTCTGCAGAAGTAAAGCTGTTAAGCAGATTATTCCCTTTTACAAAACCCAACTTTTATCTTATTTAAAAATTGCCTGCAAACCAGCAGGAATTGCTTATAAATTTTTTAGTGAAACCATTCCGGAACAATTAATTTTGCATTGTTACAGAAGAATTTGCGAAATTGCCAAAAGAATAATAAGTAATTTCCGTAGAATTCTTATGTAGTTCTATAGGTAGCAAAAAAGATTGACTAAAAGCGAACAATTAATCTCCGTGTAACTGCGTCCCTCTGCGGCTCGGCGGTTTAGCGGCAACAAATAAAATGAAAAGATACGGAATAGAAAAAATAAGAGTTTATCCTACTGCTTTACAGTTAGATCTTGAAGAACTTGCTGTTGCCCGTAATTACGATGTTGAACACATGCGTAAAGAGTTGATGGTGGAGACGCGCGGCGTTAACCCACCATGGGAAGATACGGTAACTATGGCTGTAAATGCAGCAAAGCCAATGTTAACGCCAGAAGACATTGCCTCTATAGGC
>JACDDR010000066.1:0-14815 GCA_013816895.1 Bacteroidota bacterium | reverse complement strand
CTTATTATTGGCACAGAAACCAGTCTGGATAATGAAAAATCTGTGAGTTCATGGGTGCTGCATTATTTAGGTTTGCCTAATACCTGTCGTCATTTTGAAGTAAAAATCGCCTGTTACTCAGGAACGGCTGCTCTGAAAATGGCTGTGTCCTGGTTGTCATCCGGCATGGCACGGAAGGGGCAAAAAGCTCTTGTAATAAGCACAGATGAAAGTTTAAATTCCCTTCATCGTCCATGGGAATACGTGTGTGGGGGAGGTTCGGTAGCCATGCTGGTTTCTGATCAGCCTGAGTTCCTGGTTGTGGAAACCGAGAAATTCGGGATATACGCGCATGAGGTTGCCGACGTTATTCGTCCCCTACCCTGGCTCGAAACCGGTAACAGCGAGCATAGCCTTTATTCTTACATGGAGGCTTTAGCCGGAACCTATGAAGATTTCGAATTAAACGTAGGAACAATCGATTACGATTCTTATTTCAAATACCATATTTACCACGTGCCCTTCAGCGGCATTAGCTTCAGAGCGCATAAACAGATCATGCGGATGAGTTCTTTTGATGTTTCTGATGATGAAATTACAGAAAGCTGGAAAAATAAAGTTTCTCCCTCCATTAATTTTTCAAAACGGATCGGCGGAACTTACGGTGGAAGTATTTTCATCGCCTTACTTTCCACAATTACAGCAGTAACCGATCTTGTAGCAGAAGACAGAATTAGTGTCTTCTCTTATGGTTCCGGATCCTGCGCCGAATTCTACATAGTACAAACCACTGCAAAATCCAGAGAGATCGCTTTAGCCACAGGGCTCACAGATCTGATAAATTCACGTTTTCCTATTTCCGTTCAACACTACGAGGCAATGGAATTAGCCCGGGAGCAGCGCATTCAAAGCAAGGATTTTACCCCGGATTATTATTTGATTGAAGGCTTGTTTGAAAAGTCTTATGCCGGAAAAGGTTTACTTATTTATACGGGCACCAAAGATTATTACCGCAGTTATGATTTCAGCTAATGATGTTCAGAGAAATAAATATTCCCACAGTTTTAAATTCCGGATCAATTAGTGATCTTACAACTCAATTAACAGAATGCGAAAAAGAAAACATGCGTTTTGTTGCTTTAAAAGGCAGCGAAACTGTTTTTTGTAACGGCCTTGATCTTGCATGGGCAGCGGGCAGCATGAAAGGAGATGACTTCGAGGACATGAAAAATTACGCCGGCTTTCTTAAAAAATTACAGCAGGGTAATTTTATTTCTATCGCCCTGGTGAAAGGAACTGTTTCGGGCGGAGGAATGGGAATTGTTTGCGCCTGCGATCATGTTATAGCGGAGGAAACAAGTACGTATTCTCTTCCTGAAGGACTACTGGGTTTAATTCCGGGAATGATTTTACCTTCATTGTTAAACAGATTAAGTTCCCATCGCATTAAAAAAATGGTGCTTACAGGAAAAAAATATTCTGCCGCCACTGCACTGGAATTTGGCATCATCGATGAACTCTCGGGTAACTTACAAAAATCTCTTGACGAAGCTATCCAAACAATGCGCTCTTGCAAACCTGGCGCCGTACGTGATATAAAAGAAATTCTTTATTTGTCATCTTCTAATAAAGATGAACTGGCAGTGAAAGGAATGCATGTTTTAAACCAACGATTACAGGAGCCTGAAATTAAACAAAGGTTGAAAGACCTTTCGGATTTCATTTAAGATTTATTTTAGAAAATAAACCGGTTAAAGTTTCCTTAGCGGGATTTATATCTCTTGGTAATTCTTACAATTCAAACTCTTCTCTTTTATTATACATGTAAGAATATCCTTCAATAAAATTAAATCCTTTGTCAGCATTTATTGTTTGTCCGCGAATGCCATCCATTAAGCCGCTGCACATCATGTAAACAACCTTCGCAATTTCTTCCAGCTCCACATTCGTTCCGGCAACGTCGTATTTTTCAATAAATTCTTTCCACTCTTTTCCCACAGTCATCAATAAAGAATCGGTAATTACGGGGCGGGTACGCAGAATATTAAAGATCACTTCCTCATTATGAAAGTGGTAGTTTAAATACTTAACCAGGACTTCATTTAATGTTTTAGTAGCGGCAGCAAAATCATAGTTCTTAAAAAAACGATCAGGGCCGTGTGAAGAAAGACCCATCACATATTTAGGATATCTTCCGAAAATCTCCTTCATTTGTTTTGTATACTCAATCATTGGCCAACAGCTGTACTCAATACTTTTTAGAAGGGCAGCTTCGGTATAATCATCAATACCCTTTACCAGGTTGGCAAAAGACACATTGGAAATAAATATATCCACACCTCCAAAACGGGTTTTAATCTCTTTCATTAAATCAGCGGTGTCTTCGGCGTTAATTACATCCGCCTGTTTTAAAAAAGGCGCAGGTAAACCCCGCTCTTTAAACTCATTTAAAAAGTCTTCGTCCTCAATACTTCCCCAACCGTAAGTAACCACGCACTGATCGCCATGTGCAGCGAATTTCATCGCAATTTCTTTTCCGATTCCCTTTGTTCCGCCGGTAATGAGTACCACGCGCTTTTTGTTATCCGACATAATTCTCCTTTATTATTTTTAATATTTCCTCTTCATTAAAAGTTAATTCATGCATCATTGTTTCAATGCTATAAGTCTCTTCAAACAACTTGCGGCGATGCATGCTTTGATATCTTTTTAAAACCGAAAGTGCTTTTCGGGGTTTTTCGGCCATTTTTTCCGCGAGAGCATTGGCTTTTTCCAGAACTTCGCCTTTGGGCAAAATATAATTAAAATTGGTTTTTCCAATGAGGTCCCTTCCTTGATAAAAGCTGCCCGTAAATTGCATTTCCTGCGCCAGGGCGGGCGACATGTAATGCTCCATGAGTTTGGTAATTCCCATGCCCGGAGTAAAACCCATATTCATAAAAGAACAACCATAACGGCTTTCTTCAGCCAGAATGGCAATATCGGCGCATAGACCCAAGGCCAGTCCGCCTCCAATAGCATGTCCCTCCATAGCTGAAATAACCGGAATCTGAATATCGAGCATTAGCTTGGAAAGGATAATATCTACCGGTTTCAGTTCCCTTTTACAAAGCTTTACAAGAGTATCTAAATCCGCACCCGAACAAAAAACCTCCGGTGTTCCTTTAATAACTAATACTTTAAGATTTTCATCAAGTTTAATGTCGTTTAAACACCTTACAATATTTTCAACAAACTCAGGGGTGAGCGCATTTTTACCCCGTATATCGTTCATTTCCAGAGTTCCAATGCCCGAAGAGTCGCGCTTAAAGTTTATCAATTCGTTGTTTGAGCGAGATGTCATTATTGTAAGAGTGTAGAACTTAAATAGTTGATTAATGCAACCCAATTTAAAGCAGCCTTCAAAAATAACGATTAATTAACCACTGAAGTGTTTTTTCACTTATTTTTACCTGAAAAGAGCCTTTTTTTGATAAATTTTTAGCAATAAAATAGGTGTTTACCATTCTAATTTTATTAATTTTGGCTTTCAAATAATTCACCAAAAAATAATATTGAATTCACATGGAAAGAGAAGAAATTTTAAAAGTAATAGAAAAACATTTGGCAAAATCTGTGCCGGGAATTGCAGCAGGAATTGATCCTGACAAAAAATTTTCGGATTATGGCGCAAACAGTTTGGATATTGTAGAAATAGTTTCGGGTGCAATGCGTGAGCTTAAAATTAAAATACCACGGACAGAATTATCCGACATCGCCAACATTTCGGGGCTAGTAGATAAATTCGAGGCGTTCGCTCCTAAGGTTGCATGAGTAAACACTTTCCGGATTTCTCAGGTAAAGTAGTCCTTATTACAGGTGGAACCAGGGGTATTGGTTTAGAAACGGGGCTTTCTTTTGCAAAAAGAGGAGCTCTTTGTTTTCTGACGTACAGCTGGGGTGATCATGAGGAAGACTCTTTATTCGAGCGATTTGAAAAAGCAGATGCCATAAAACCTATATTGGTTCAGGCAGATGTTTCTAAAGGCGAAGATACCAAAGCATTATTAGAACTGATAAAAACTCATTCGTCAAAAATCGATATTTTTATTAGTAATGTGGCCGTTGCTGCTTCAGTGAAGGGCTTCGACGACCTTTCTCTGAAAGCTTTGAAGCAGGCCATCTCTTATTCCACATGGCCTATTGTGGGATACACCAAAGAAATTTTTAAAGTATTTGGCGCGTATCCGAAATACATTCTTGGCATGTCGTCTACCGGGCCCGATAATTATTCCATGGGCTACGATTACGTTGCTTCTTCAAAATCCATAATGGAAACCTTTGTTAAATATCTTAACTACCATTTGCGTGATCATGAGGTTTGTATAAACGTTGTGCGTTCCCGGGCCGTTAAAACCAAAGCGCTCGAAGATACTTTTGGAAAAGATCTTTCTGATTTTATAGATAAGCATTTGCCGGAAAGCTTCTGGATGAAACCCGAAGAAGTGTCTGAAGCCATTGCCGGGCTCTGCTCTGGCTATTGCGATGCTATAAGTGGGGAAACAATTACAATCGATAAAGGCGTTACATTTTTTGATAATATCATGGAACTTTACAGCCGAAATCAAAAAAATAAACTAAAACAAGTTTAATTATGTCAACTGTTGATGAAACATCGTCCAAACATTTAAGGGACAATCTTGATAAATATACATACGATATGTTTATGATGAATATGTCTTCTGAATTGGAGGAGATGGATCTTTTTTCGGAATGGGTGGGTATTCTTAATGAAAAAAACCTTTACACATTTGAAGCCGTGCGTTCATCGGCGCAAAAAACCGAAATTGACCTTGTAAGGCAGAATGGTGACAATGTTCATATTATTAATCTTTCGAGTTATAATTACCTGGGCTTTAGCTACCATCCTGATGTTATAAAAGCAGCACAGGACGCTGTGGGCAGATATGGACTTGGAGCATCCAGCTCACCAGTTATTAGCGGAACCTATTTAGTTCATAAGCAACTAGAAGAAGGGCTTGTAAAATTCTTTGGACTGCCTGATCGCGGCGTTTCTTTATTTACCGCGGGTTACAGCGTTAATTTAGGAGCTATTTCTGCTTTTATAAAGCCCGGTAATCATGTTGTAATGGACGAGGCTTCTCACATGTCTATCGTTGAAGGAGCCAAACTTTCAGGCGGCGATATGACCTATTTCAAACACAACGACATGGCGCATCTTGAAGAAATTCTTAAAAAGATCTGCGATGGTTTTACCCGTGTATTGATTTGTATTGAAGGGGTTTATAGTGGAGATGGTGATTACGGCAACGTGAAAGGCGTTGTAGAACTCGCAAAAAAATATAACGCTTATACTTTGGTAGACGAAGCTCATTCTGCTCTGGTAGCAGGTGAAAACGGTCGTGGCGTGAGTGAAATGCAGGGTGTTTTAGACCAGGTAGATATGTATGTAATGACTTTTAGCAAAGCATTTGGAGGCGTGGGAGGTGGTGTATACGCCAAAAAAGAAATTATCCAATATCTTAACTGGTATGCAAGATGTAGGATGTTTTCCTGCGCCTTAGATCCTGCCGTTACCGGTGGCATGGCTAAAGCGGTGGAACTAGCGGGAACGGCGATGGGTAAAGAAAGAAGGATAAGGATAAAGTCCAATGCCAATTACTTCAGGAGTTTATTGGAAGGAAAAGTAAATGTTGGCGGTAACGACTCCTGGGTTGTAATTGTAAACTTTGGTGACGAATCAAAAACTTTGCACCTGAACGATTTTTTACAGCGTGCCGGGCTCGATACAAGTATCATTCAATTTCCGGCAGTGCCTAAGGGCGAAGCAAGAATAAGAATGTTTGTGACTTCAGAGCACACGGAAGAGCAATTAAAAAAAGCAGCAGACATTATATTAGCCGCCGCCGACAAATTTGATTTTTTAAAAAAATAATACAAACTGTATATGAAAAAAGTAGCCTTAATTACCGGTGGTTCTTCAGGATTAGGATTTGCTTTAGCCGAACTGCTGGGCAAACAAGGCTATTCAATCATAATTTTAGCCCGCAACCAGGAGCGTATAAACAAAGCAGTTGCAGCTTTAGTCGGTATGGGCATTAGCGCAAAAGGAATTTCATGTGATATTACGAGTGAAGAAGGTTTGAAAAAAGCCTTTGAACAGGTAAAAACAGAATATGGAAAGATTGATTATTTGGTTTTAAATGCCGGAGTAGTTACTACCAAGCTGCTATCTGATTACACAAATGCGGCCGAAATGAAACAAGATTTAGAAATAGATCTTTGGGGAACTATTCTTTCTGCTCATACCTTTTTACCTTTACTTGTAAGCAGCACAAAAGTTTTGTTGATCTCCTCAGGATTTGGATTAATGGGTGCTGCAGGATATTCGATGTACTGCGCGGCCAAAGCGGGCATTATTAATTTTGGGGAGTGCTTACGTCGTGAATTACTATCCAAAGGAATTAATGTGTATGTGGCGTGTCCCGGAGATATGGATACACCCCAGTTTCACGAAGAAATTAAGAATGCGCCACAATGGATGAAAAAGGAAACGCCGCGTAAACTAATGAAAACAGCGGATGTAGCAGTAAAAATCTTAAAACAAGCCAACGGATCAAAAAAATATTTGATCGTTCCTTCCGGTGACGTTAACTTACTCGTGATTTTAAGTAAAATTCTCCCAAGAAAATTCAGAGATTCTTTGTTAGATGGTATGTTTCCAAAACCTTAATTCTCTTAAGAACGGAATAGAGCATTAGGACCTATATAAACAATATTAACGTCCATTTTTTCTATCTCCATTCCCGGCTGTTCAAAATCAGGGAATAATTAATGAGAATTTTATTATATTTACATCAGCAATGAACAATTTTAAACAATATCGCAACCACTCTTATTATCCGCGAAGCAACTCCGGAACGCAGGGTATTGTTTAAATTGATCATCTTTAAAGATCTTAAATGAGTCCGCTTCCCGCAAGAATCGGGCTTTTTTTATTTATTAATTTACAAAAATGGAACAGGAATACAACAACTACACAGCTGAAGATCATAAGGTTTGGTCTATATTATTCAGCAGACAAATGGAAGCGCTATCACTGAATGCCGCAAAGGAATTTATTGAGGGAGTAACAAAAGTTAATTTTCAAAAAGATTCCATTCCGGATTTTAATGAAATCAATGAAAAGCTATCCGAGCTTACCGGGTGGAGACTTGAACCTGTAAAGGGGATAATACCTGAAAAAGAATTCTTTGAACTGCTTTCTCAAAAAAGATTTTGTGCAACTACCTGGATAAGAAAAATGGAAGAGTTGGATTACCTCGAAGAACCCGACATGTTTCATGATGTGTTCGGTCATATACCACTACTCAGTAATCCTGATTTCTGCAGTTTTTTAGAAGGCTTAAGCGAAATAGCTAAGCAGCATCTTAATGATCCCTTTGCACTAAGCCTGTTGGGAAGAGTGTATTGGTTTACTGTTGAATTTGGATTGTTAAATGAAAATGGAACGCTTAAAATTTACGGGGCCGGGATCGCTTCCTCTATGGGTGAATCAAAACACTCGTTAAGTGATAAAACAGAAAAGCTGCCGTTTAAAATTTCAGAAATTCTACGAACCGTGTATCGAAATGATGTCATGCAGGATAAATATTTTGTGATTTGTTCTTTAGAGGAATTATATCAAAGCCTCCCGCAGCTTAAAAAAGAGCTCGTCAATTTAATAAAAGAACAAGCTGTATAAAAGAAGCGGTATGGCTTTTGCTCGATCTTTAAAAAAGGAAAGTAATGCTGCCCTTTAAATAAAACGGAGTGCCCGGTGTATAATGTAATTCGGTTACGGATTGAGTCTCATTTTTCAATCTGCTCTCGGTATCAAACTGCGCCTGGTTCCAACGGGTATTTAAAATGTTCTCTGCGCTTAAGCCTATCACAAACTTTGGCGTAGTGTAATTTAGAACCGCATCCATCAAAAAATATCCTAAAGCAACCGTACTGTTGTCTTCATTGGCCGGCCTTGAATTCATATACCGGTAACGTAAACTTCCGTTAAAGCCTTTGCTTTTCAGATAACTGATGCCACCCGTGCTTGTTAAGCCTGGAGCAAGAGGGATGTAATTACTTCCTGAGGGTAACGCAAGATATCTTCCATGGTTGTAATTTAAATCGCCGTCAATGAATATATTATTGTTCAGTTGCCATCTTACCGACAGATCAGCTCCCAACCTTCTTGTAGCGCCAGTGATTTCCACAATTGCCTCGTCGCCCACATATACTAACTCGCTTTGCAAATCAATTCCCCACGCAGCAGCGTTTACAATTATACTTTTTCCTAATTTAAAGGTTGACCCCAATTCATAACCTAAGGCGGTGGGCAAATTATTCTGTGAGGATTTTACCACCACTGATCTTGCATCGTTGGAATGAAAGCCGTAACCCGCGTGCGCGTATAATTGCACATCGTCGGAGAGATTATAATACAGGTTCAATTTAGGACTCACTTTTGGCACCTGCTTCATACCACTGAGACTGTCAGACCTATAGTTATGATATTTAAAATAAAAATAATCAAACCTCACTCCCATGTTTAAAGTTAACTTGCTGGTGAGGTTTATTGATTCATCAAGAAAAGCATACGCGTTTTGCTGGTTCAGGTGGCCTATTGAAAATGTATCGAGGATGACGCGTTTTACCGAATGTCGAAGTGAAGACTGGCCATCATCAATACGCGTTCCCGCGCCCATCAATGTTTTGAAATTTTTACCTCCTACCAGGTTATTTTTTTCGAGTGTGAATTTATATCCGTAAATATTCCGGCCGCTTTCTGTTTGATTTATCTGATCGCCATTGATACTGTCGTGTAAGAAAAAAGTGAAATTTGAATACAAACTAAAATCGTAATAACTATAATAAGCCTGGTTCTTGATTACCGCTCCGTTCTTTAATGTAGTAGTTAGCGAGGCATTAAAATTGGTTCTTCCTGTTTTACCGCCTTCGGTATTGTCAATGCTTCCAAAACGGGTTATTGCTCCGTCGTTTACTGCACGATTAGGGATCTGACCGGATGCGTCCCAGTGCGAACTGAATGTTGAACCGGAAAACGAAAAATAATTTCGCGCGTTCAATTGCGCGCTGTATTTTGTAAAAATATTATAACGATTGAAATGTTGTTTGCTTTCAAAGTAAGAGTTGGTATAATTATATTCTCCCGCAACGTAAAAATTTTCGTTGTATTTGGTAAACAAATGTTTTCCCTGCAAGAGATCCAGCATTAAAAGCCCGCGGTAAGTATCAAACTGGCCGCCTTCCAGTTTAAGCATGCTTTTACCAATGTTGTTTTTTGTAGAAAATTCCCCGGCACCTGAAGTTGCAAAGTCGCCATAGGCCGTGTTGTAAGGACCTTTAAAAACTTTCAGCTTATCAACTGTTTCAGGAATTACAAAATGAAAGTCGGCATATCCCTGGCCGTGCGCGTGCGACACCATGTTAACGGGCATACCGTCGATATTCACCGAAAAATCTGTTCCGTGATCACAATCAAATCCGCGTAAAAAGATTTGTTCGGCTTTCCCTCCGCCCGCATGCTGCGCAATAAACAATCCCGGAACAAGACGCAAAAGATCCTGTGCAGAATTAGTGGGCCGTAACTGGAGATCAATTTTGCTGATCACCTGAGTTGCGTTAGCATTGCTCTCAGAAACAATTACTTCTTTTAAATTGATACCTTTTTGTACCAACAGCGAGTCATCCTGTGCCATACAAAAGGATGGCAGAACAAGAAATAAAAAATAAATTTTTTTCATTTACTTAATAAATAATTAATGGAACTTCAAATTAACTGCTGTAATTTTGAGGCTGTAAATTTCCTGTTAAAATGTAAAATCAAGCAATTGCTTATAGACTAATTTTTATTTCCAGGCTAAAAACTACAGCAGTTTAATGTTTTAATAAACTAATCGTGGTTTTTTATGCCTGTTTAGGCGGAGGAGAGTTGACTTTCTGGTATCCTGAAGGAAGCTGCTGATGAGCTTCTGCGATTACAGGAATACGGATAGAGTTTGGCGAAAGATCAAAATGTAATTCGTGTGTTATTTGCTGGTTTATATTTTCATTCAGCTTTTGTGCTGAAGGCCCTTTTTCCTTTGTTGAACCTGTCTCATCCTTTGAAATTGATTCAAGCTCTGAATGCAAGTGGTACTTCCCATTTTCGTAGTGGATAGTAGCCATGTGTTTTGCTTTAAAAAAGGTATGAGCAAGAACATCTTCCATTACCGCGGCAAGGGGCTTTAACTGTACGGCAACGTACAAAAACAAGAGTATATAAACCGCCGTCTTCTTCACTTCTTATATATACGGAAAAAAACTGCCGCTGGATTTAAAGCCTTCAAATTAATTAAAAAAAGCTCTTTCGATGGTCCAGTAAAGGGCTATGAGGGCAATAACTGCCGATAAAGGGTTGACAATGAACTTCCTGTACCAGGGTTTTTTATTAAACCATTTTCCGAACAAGAGCCATGCGGCAACAATAATTGTTATCTGACCTAGTTCCACTCCCACATTAAAGCTTATCAATGCATTCACATACTCTTTCTTGGGAAGCCCCAGATCTTTTAAAACGCCGGCAAAGCCCAGCCCATGAATGAGGCCAAAAGCGAATACAATAAGAACGCGCGTTGGTTTTAATTTATCGGTAATGATATTTTCAATGGCCACAAACATAATGGAGAGAGCAATAATGGGCTCCACAATGTGCGATGGTGCCGATACCAAACCAAACATGGCAAGGCCCAGCGTTATGGAATGCGCAACGGTAAAGGCCGTAGCCTGCCAAATAATGGTTTTTAATTTCGGGCTTAATAAAAACAGGCTTAGTATAAAAAGGATGTGATCGAATCCCAAAGGAATAATGTGCGTAAAGCCTAATTCCAGGTAAATAAAAAAAACATCAGTGCGCGAGAGTTTATCAAAATAATCGTCAGACGGATGCGCGCTTATAGCAGTAGGAACAAGCACGAGAAGGCATGTAAGAATGATTACAATACCGCTTTTTAACCTGTATCCGCTCTCTGACTTCATTTATCTGTGGCAAGAAAAGGCGCCGCTTCTTTTCTAAGTTCAATATCCAGGAACGGATTTGTTTCCAGCGCTGTTTTAATCAGCTGCCGGCCCTGTTCTAATTTTCCGGCTTTAATTTTTATCAATCCTGCCCTGCATAAAAGCACCGGGTTTTTTGAACCGGTTTTTAATGCTTTATCAATTAAGATATTAGCGTCATTTATTTCGTTCTTTTTAAACCTCACCCAGGCAACGGTTTCGCACACATCAATATTTTCGGGGCGGCGTGCATACTCAACCAGCGCGTGCTTCAAGGCAAGGTCCACTTCATTAATTTTTAAATAAGCATAAGCAAGTTCCTTATCGGCATAATGTCCGTGTCCGCTCTCTCCTTCTACATCTGATTCAGGGCTCAGCATTTTTATTACTTCGGCCGCATTTTTTTCCGCTTTTTCTTTTTCATTATTTAAGCGGTATAAATCGGTAAGCTCATCCGAAAAAGAATATTCGGTAATAAGCGTTTTTGCCTTTTCAAAATAGGCGATGGCTTCTTTATAATGACTTTTTATTTTCTCAATTTTACCTAATCCCGCGATTGCGAAAGCAAAACCCGGACGCTGTTTTAACGCGATCTTATATTGAAGCTGTGCACTATCGGGCTGACCAGAACATTCGTATAAATGACCAAGCACGCAGCGCGTCCATTCGGTTTGCTCAAGACCCGGATAACCCGCTTCAGAAGCCAGTTTCATGGCTTGTATAGCGCCAGGTAAATCGCCATGAATTTCCCGCAAATACGATACGCGGGCATAGGAGCGGATGTCAGGCCTTACAGACATCATCTTATCGGCCATAATCACCGCTTGCTTATAATTACCCAGCTCAAGATGCGCGTCGCATAAAATGCCATAGATAAATGCATTATCAGGATTTATGGGAAGCGCTTTGTTTGCCAGTGCCAATCCTTCGCTGAAATGATGTTGTGATAGCAGTACGGTTGCCTTGCAACACATAGCTTCAAAATTGTCGGGTTGTTTTACAAGCACTTTATCAAGCACGTCAATAGCGGCTTTATCATAATACGCGTGATCGCCCGTTACACGCCCTTCCTGTATGTAGGCTTGCGAAAGCTGAAGCATCGCCTTTGTATCTTCAGGATTTTGTTCAATGGCGGCCAGTAAACCGTCGATCGCTTTTTTTGTATTTAGCCATTCACCCGATAACTCAAGACCAGAGCTTCTCTCTTTGTAAGAAGGAACAGATGTTTTAGGTTTTTTACCGAAAACAAAAATACACACCAGTAAAACGCAGGTAGCGCCAACGAGAATAAAATATAAGTTTTTACGCATGATAGTAATCTTAGACAAACTTAAAAAAAAGAATCGGGTCCGGTATAAAACCCGAACCCGATTCTCACATATTATTAATAAATTATTTCACCGAAGAGATCTTCAGGGACTGGATCACCTTTGATCCGGACGATAAAGTAGCAATATAAATGCCTTCAGCCAAATGCTCTGCATCATACGTTACCTCATAGTTTCCTGCCTGTTTCACTTCGTTCATCACTACGGCAACCTTTTTACCTGACAAATCATAAATTGAAATTGTCACCGGTTGAGTAGTTGCAACGTGGTACTTAAAGGTAGTCTGACCTCTGAATGGATTCGGATAATTCTGTACCATGGCAAGTGCCGGAGTACTGTATCCTACACCATATTCCTGAAAACCAACAGAGTTGTTGATAGCAGTTGGACCGCCGCATTTTCCGAAACCTGACCAAGGAGTCTGGCAATACGGGAAGTTTGCTTTGAATGTAGTATCGTTGTTTTGAATTCCTGTACTGTATCCTAAGGTACTCAACAATTTAGGAGTAACCGGATTTGCACCACCTACAGTATAATCATCATACCATAAACCAATAGCAGCTAAAACAACACCACCTACTGCCTGTAACTCAATACGTGTAACATCATCCTCTAAACGGCGACCATTCGGGAAACCGTCCATGTTAGGAATCCATTGCATTGCTGTTGTGCTGTAAGATGGGCTTGTTAATCCTAATACTGCAGCCTGAATTAAACCAAGTGAGCTGAAGTTAGGATCGTTACGCTGAGTAACCGGCACTGCCATGTTTAAACGTAACATGTCTCCAAATAAAGGAAGGAAGTTGTTGATAAACGGCTTACCGTTTGCCAGAGGATTTCCGCCTTTACCTGTTGCCAATTGGTACGGTGCAAGGTTTGGAACTCCTGTGTGGAAGATAGGAAGTAAGTCAACAGAACGCGGACTGTTAGCTCTTAATAGGTAGTTTCCGAATAAAGCATTGTCTAAAGCTGTTCCTGCAACTGCTGGTGTTCCTTTTAAAGGAAATAAACCCGGCTTACCGTTACGGAAATCATATGCCTGTAGAGAATTACTTTGTGTACGTAAAGCCGATAATGCTGGTACTGCGCCACCGAACTGAGATTGATCCATGTATAAACCTAATTCCGGATTACAGAAATATGTTTCGTGGTAAGCAACTTCGTTATAAGGCGTGCGTGAGTTCCATACGTCTTTTGACCCGATTGGAATAATTGCTTCGTTGGTTAAAGGCATACCAATACGGGAAACCTGTACATAGGTTCCTGAATATGATTCAGAACCGTTTGTATTAAGCGTCCTGATTTGCTGCCTGCTTGCCGAAGCCCAAACGCCAATGATGAAACGACTGTCTAAAATATTAGTAGCTGAACTAACCGCTAAACCATTCTTTTGCAGCGTTGAAATCGGAATTTGCATTGCGATCGTGTGAATGTTTTTACATGCAACACCATCTTCCGGCTTATTAACTCCTGTACCACCGGCACGGGTTTGACCAAGATCAAAAATTCCACCAAGGTCTACGAAGAAAGGATCGTCAACTGGTCCGCAGAAAATTTTCTCTCCGCCTGTACCGGATGCTGTAGCAATTGCTGCCGCCATTAACGCCGGGTAAGTTGTATTTAAACCTACAACAGGATCGTTGATAGAGCGTGGCCCGATGTTTGGAGGAGGCACAATTCCGGTTGAAACAATAGTTGTAAACGCACCACCATTTACGCTCTTCTCAGCAAGGTAAGTTGTTTTCAAATTTTGCTTACCTAAACGGATATTGAAAAACGTTGTGGTGTCCTGGTTAACCTTGCTGAATGTAAAGCGGTAAACAATATCATCGCCGGTTGTACCATTGTTCTCGATATGGATTTCATACCGGATGTTGGTTCCGAAGGAATAATAGTTTGGTCCGCCCTGCGGTAACTGCAAAGGCACGTAATTAGCAATAATGGTTACCTTGTTTGTATCGTCCGGGCTGCGGAATGCATACAAGTCGGTATTATCGGCCAGCGGATCGTTCGCGATCAGTGGCGCCTCCCTGTGGCTGGATGCCTGGATGGGAGATTTTTGTGAATCCAAAGTATACAAGGTTATTGCGGTAGCAACAACACATGAAATACCAAGAACTTTAGTAATTAATTTCTTATTCATGTTTTCTGGTTTTTTAATGTTGTTAATTATTGTCCGCTATGATTTGCATAACCGCTCCATGGGTTCTGAACATATGGGAAGTTTGCTTTAAAAGTTGTATCGTTAAACTGTACACCGGTACTATATCCAAGTGTAGCTCCAAGCTTAGGAGTAACCGGATTTGCACCACCTACAGTATAATCATCATACCATAAACCAATAGCAGCTAAAACAACACCACCTACTGCCTGTAACTCAATACGTGTAACATCATCCTCTAAACGGCGACCAT
>JACDDR010000065.1 GCA_013816895.1 Bacteroidota bacterium | reverse complement strand
GTTATCAGCCGTGAGTATCAGTTCTGTTTCCGGGAATCTCATGAATGCGCCTTTAAACCTAATTAAACAAAAATACTTTATGCTTTTTTTCCCTGGAAAAACCTAATGTTTCCAAAGAAGTCAAGCACGCGTTTAAACACATCAAAATATAAGGTGATAATAAGAAACAGGCTCATCGACCAAATAACGCAAAGGTTAAACCAAAACGTTGAGAAATACATTCCAAAAAAGTTTTTACGAGGGGCGAAGAAGTGCGCTCTTCCGATCCTGGAGTCAACGGGATCCTGGAATACCGGATCGATCTGTTGGATCAGCTTGCCGTCTTTTTCAATACAACGGTTTAATTCTCCCGCATTTTTAACAAGATTATTCAGGTTTTCGTTGTTGTAATTTTCAACCAGCTTTATAAAGTCTTCTTTTTCTGCAGGTGTTTTTTGCATGGCCGAAGTTACTTCGTCTTTCTTTGTATAGGAGGTGTTCTGAACGGTGATGTAATGGTCTTTAACTTTTGTAAGGTAGGTTTTAATTACCGCTGCTACCGCCGGATTGTACCCTGTTACAGTGATCTGATCAAGAACTTCGCACTTGATTTTTTTATTGTAGGCCATTTCCTTGTTGATTTCATAATGCAGAAGGTTGATATCTGCTTTTGCATCCTTCAGAGTTTTACCATCCTTCAATTCATTTTCAATCTTGGTAACTTTGCTTTCCAACTTTGGCATCCAGTAATCTTTTTTATACTGGGCCACGCTTACACTTTTGTCGTACTTGTAAAAACTTCTCTCGTATTTATTTTCCTTGAACTGGTTAACGGCCAAAGCCTCAAAGGCCCAGCGACTGGCCATGATCTCACCACTCAGCGGCACGCTTCCCTGCGCGGCAAGTGTTGGGTTTAATTTATCGAACTTAACAACCACACCTGCAAGTAATAATTGCGGGATGATTAAGAAAGGAATTAAAATGTAAATAGTAACAGCGCTGTTGAAGGCCGAAGAAATGTTTAAGCCGAGAACGTTCGCGAAACAGGATGTGGTAAACAGTACAAGCCAGTAATCGAAATACATTCCTTTAATACCCAGCACCAGGTTACCTACAATAATAAAGCTGAGTGTTTGAATGGCAGACAAAGAAAACATGATGATGATCTTGCTCCAAAGGTAACTTCCTTTGCTCAGGTTCAAAAACGATTCGCGTTTTCTGATTTTTCTGTCACGGATGATTTCTTCCGCACTCACGGTAAGACCGATAAACAAAGCAACTACAACCGACATGAACATATACGCAGGAATGTTTTCGTTTTCGCTAAACACATAACCTTTGGTAGTATCCACATCTGTATTGTAAAAACGAACGAGGTATCCGAGAATAAATGCCAGCAAAGGCGCTTCCAGGAAGTTGATCATCAGGTACTGCGTGTTGGTGAGCTTACTTTTTACATCACGCGTAATAAACACTTTGAACTGCTTGAAAATATTTGGAATCTTGAAAATACTTTCAGGAATTTCGGTATGCTTTTTTTCGGAGTGAATATTGCTTTCGATGAGTTCCTTGTAATGTACATTCCACTCCGCAGGTTTTACCTTACGGGTGTAGGTAAGATTACCGTATTCATCCAATACCTTGCTTTCAATAATATTAAAAATCTGTTCAGGGTTTACGTTACCGCAATTCCAGCATTCGGATTCTTCAGCGTTAACATGGTTTACCAGGCGCTTGAAATAACTCACAGCGTCAACCGGATTGCCATAATAGATAGGATAACCGCCCACGTCAAGGATCATCAGCTTATCAAACATTTTATAAATGTCGGATGAAGGCTGGTGAATTACCACAAATATCAATTTTCCTTTTAAGGCAAGTTCCTTTAAAAGGTCCATAATGTTTTCAGAGTCGCGCGAGGAAAGTCCTGAGGTTGGCTCATCCACAAACAGAACGCTTGGCTGACGGATTAATTCAAGTCCGATATTTAAACGCTTCCGCTGACCACCAGAAATTGTTTTTTCGAGCGGCGAGCCTACTTTCAGCATTCGTGTCTCGCTTAATCCAAGGTCGGCCAGTAAATCGTTGCAACGTTTGCTGATCTCGTCATCCGTAAGGTTTCCGAAACAAAGCTTGGCATTATAAAATAAATTCTGGTATACGGTTAATTCTTCAATTAAAAGATCATCCTGACTCACGTGGCCAATCACACCTTTAATTTCATCCTTTTCAGTATGAATGTTTTTACCGTTAATTTTTACGGCACCGCCACTCGGCGTTTCCATGCTGTTTAATACGTTCAGAAGGGTTGACTTACCTGCACCCGATCCGCCCATGATACCAATAAGTTTGCCGCTTTCTTCGTTTATGTTAACGTCGCGCAATCCGAGTTTGCCACCCTTGAATTTAAACTCCAGGTTTTTTACTTCGAATGTAATTTTTGCCTGCGACTCATCACTTAAAAATCTGCTGATAACATCACTGTAATAGATCGGTTTTATTTTACTTGAACGGATAGAAGAACCCGGCGTGAAAATATGCACACGTTCTTTTGAAATGCCTTGTCCGTTTAATATGAGTTCTAAATTACCATAGATGCGCAACACGTACATGCTTACACTCTGGATCTGCAGAATGCGGATATCCTGCGTAATGGTTTCGCTGTATATGTGCCTGGTTAAATTTTCGTAGCCTTTTTCTTTGTTGTTTATCACCAGTACATTTGACGAATTTGGCACCACCTCTGTTTTATCTTCAATAAAAGATTTAAGTGCCATAAACTCATCATGCGGAATGTTGAAGGAATCGGCCACTGTAGTAACAAACTCATATTCCTGTTCGGATATTTCGTTACTGGAGTAGATGAACTCAAGCAAACGAAGCAGCACGATCACTTTTTGAGGCTGCTCTAATTCCTGATTGATTTGGTTACATATTTTTAAAACCTTAACTGAGTTTACAGATGTACGTTTTGCAGCGCCTTCTTTCTTTTTCCCGGCCTGCTGATGCGATTCGAGATACTCGTCAAAGATTGCAAGGTAGGTGGCTACCTGCTCCTGACTGAGCTGCTGCTTTAAAAACGATTGTACAATCTGCCGCCCCGTGTTATTGATTCCATCGACCTTCGCGATAATCGCAAACATCTGCATCAGGGCTCTTAATATCCGTTCACTCATAGTTTATTTTTTTATTGAAATGGCATCGTAAAAACATTTTGCGATTTGTTTTACCTGGCCGCAATCCTGTTTTGTAAAAAGGGTTTCGGCTTTATTAAAAACAATGGAAGTTATGCCATCTTCTTTTAAGGTGCCAACATAGTTTTTATAGAGTTCTACAACATAATACCCTGTATGTTTATTCAATGCATATTGTTTGGTGTCTTTAGCGTAAAAACTTTTTTTACCCGAACGAATTTCAAGAAGATCAATATGATCGAAATAAAGATTTTCGGAAACCACCAGCTTGAGATAATATTTTCCGTCATCAGCTTTAATGAGCTGTATCACATTTTTATTTTTAAGTGTGGCCTGAAGAATTTCGCCATTAACGATTTTGTTTTCTTTGGGGATAGTTAGGGTGTCTTTCACAAATGCGCATTCGCCCTGGGCATGGTAAATGCCTGAAATTAGGAGGGATATAAAAACAAAAAAAGACTTCATTAACAGCTATCTAATATACGAAAAAAGGATAAAGTTGAACTTTATCCTTTTAATTTTTTTTATTGGTAACAGTTTCCTGAGAGCGACGGTTATTTTTGTTTAAAGCCAATTAATAAAACAGCACAACCTGAACCTGGATTTCTATTAGCATCTAACTGCGCTTCAATAATAGTTTCGAGGGTCGACTTCACTTTAAAATCCCAATACGGTGCGTTTTTCTGTTTACGGTTCGTAAATAACAGATTGCGGTCCTGGTCGTAAATATTAAAAATCAAATTACCGTCAGATGTTCCGCTGCAGGCAGCGATGCGGTATGTTGTTTCACCAAAAAATGTAGAGTGGAATTCGGCAGTTTCTTCTGAATTGAGAAGGAGAGCGCGGTATTGCTGCCCGTCAGAAATGAAAGTGGAAATAATGTGTTTTGCACAAATATTGGCAATTGTATCACATTGCGCGGTAGCCTTATTTAAAAAAGAAGAGGCCGCGACAATTGATAAAATAAAAACAAATTTCTTCATATTTTATTATGATTATAGTATTAATTAAGATTGGGTTATGTTAACGATTTTATTCCTTATTTCTTTAATCTTCTCGCTTATTTTAGCGATTTGCTCGTCATTAACAACAACCTCAGTGGTACTGTTAATATAGGTTACTTTTTTAGCAGTATCGTCTGTTGGCGGAGCAAACGTGTATTTGAACTGAATACCTTCGTAGATCTTCGCGAGCTCGTTAAGCTGGTTTGTAAGTTCAACTACTTCTGCCGCTTTGTTATTGGAAAGAATCTTAATTAAACTTCCAAGCGCCTGTTTTTGTTCGGCGATGCGGTACTTGATATCATTGTTTGGCTTTTGCTTGTACGCTGTAATTGAAAAATGCATGCTCTCAATCCACCCGCCGCATAAAATAAGGCTGCTTACATCATGACGCTGATTATTTTTAAGATAAGCATCGCTGCCACGGTAAGCAATTCCTACCAGCACCATCATACTGTCTTTGTTGGTTACGTTTTTTTGAATGCGCTCCATTGTAGAAGCATCAAAGGCCGCGGAAATTCCGAGCTTATCCGCTAATTGTTTAACAGAAGCCAGGTAGCCCAAAGCATCCTGTGTTTGATTGTATAAGGAAACATATCCTAAGTCTGCTCCGTAAATGCCAAGGTTAAGTGATCTTGCATAATCCGTTGAAAACGTATTTACTTTATTGGAAGCACTTAATACCGATTTATCGTAGGCTATGCCGCTTTTCTGAATAAGGATAGCAGTTTGAATCGGAGAAGGAACGCTGAACAATTCGCCGCCCACATTCAGTACTAATGTTTTAGCTGTATCGGGAGTTTCCACGATATCATCCTTTGTATCATCTTTTTTAGGATCTCCGCACGAAGCAAAGATACCGGCAGCCAAAACCCCGAAAGCTAAAGGGGTTAAAAAATGTTTCTTTAACATATTTCTATATATATTCATCGACAAATTAATGTTTTTCACAGATTAATCGCCGCAAGTAAATAAAAATTACTGTAATTCCCAAATAAAACTTTAAAAGCGGAGGCGCTTTTGTTGATAACCCGCAGCTATGTTAATTATTATCTCCGCCAAAATAAGATTCCTCGATAATATCTGCATTATAAGCAACGTCATAAATAACCTCGTTCAGGATGGTCTCGTTAGTTAACTCAACTGGCTGAACCGCTTGTACAATAACAGTTTCACAAGGAGATCCGTCGGCTCTTTTATCGGTAGTAATGGTTACCTGTGCAAAAGTTCCGAAACCGCTTTCCTTTATAATTTTATAATGATTAAGATTTGGATTGTATTCGCCGCAACGGCTGTTCATATATACCACATCTTTACCAAAGTGGCGGCCGGCAATAATCCAGATGTAAACAAACTGGTAACGCCATGTGGCGTCTTTCATTTTCAGGGCTACATCCAATCTGAAAACGCCGGGAGTAATTTCTTCCATTTTATATTTCCAACGTTCGGCAATGTTGGTAACAATGGTTTTAAGATCAAATGAAGCTGCATTCATAGTCAATGTTTTTAAATTTAAAATCAAATGTAAAATAAAAATATAATTAACCAAAAAGAAGATATAATACTATTATTAATAAATAAATTAATTAATTTGCCGTCACATAAGCCCTATAAATGTTTAATCCGCGTTGTTTTTTTGGTCTTGTTTTTATTGCGTTGATAATTGTGTGCCGGGGACAGGACTCAAGGATCGACTCCGTTCTGAGTCTTATAGAAAAAGGGAAAGAAGATACCTCCCGTGTTAACCATCTTAATTTTCTTACCCAGCAATATGCCAAACATGGCGATTCGGCCAACGTTATAAAATATGCCGAAAAAGCCATTCAGCTTGGTACTTCAATCGGATTCTATAAAGGAACAGCGCTTGCCTATTATACCGCTGGCAGCTTTTATTTATATACAGGTTACTCCAACAATGCACTTTCAAACCTTTTAAAGGCCCTTGAAATTTACAGGAAAACAGGTAACCAAAATGGTGTAGCCCTTACCTGCTCAACCATTGGCAATCTGTATAACATGCAGAATAATTATGTACTTGGTTTAAAATATTATCATGCTGCGCTTAAAATAGTTGAAGAACTTGGCAATAAAAAACAGTTGGCAACACTCACCGCGAATACAGGACTCGTTTACTATTATCAGGGCAACTTTAAACAGGCACTTGGAAATTCGCTGAAAGCATTGGCCCTGGATCAGGATCTCTCCAACGCAGCGGGTATTGCCAGGGATTATGGAAACATAGGAGTCATTTATGAAAAACAGGGTAATTTCCCTAAGGCTCTGGATTTTTATTTTAAAGCTTTAAAAATTCTTGAAGCTGAAAATAATAAGGATAATATTTCCATGATATTAGGAAACATAGGCCTCGTATACAGCGACCAGGGTAACTATTCAAAAGCACTCGATTACCACATGAAAGCCCTGGAAATGGATTTGAAGAATCGCAACAAAGCCGGAATACCCAGGCACCAGACCAATATAGGGATAGTGTTTGAAGCCACCGGCAATTTTAAAAAGGCCCTGTATTATTATTTTAAAGCCCTCGCAGGAGACGAGCAGATTGGGAATAAAGACGGAATGGTTGCCGTTCTTGGAAATATTGGAATTGTTTACGACAGAATGAATTTGAGGGATAGTGCCATGTTCTACGATCTGCGGGCGTTACAACTGGCCGAGGAAATCGGAAACAAAAGCAGCATTGCTATAAACCTTGGACAGATCGGCAGTTTATTTACCAAACAAAAAAAATACGAACTCGCTGAACGTTACCTGCAAAAAGCAATAACGGTTTCAGGAAGCATAGGCTCCTTAAATCATCAGAAAGATCAATATATGCTGCTGAGTGAATTATATTCTGCAAAGGGAGATTACAAGCGTTCTCTGGAGAGTTATAAACTTGGAAGCGCCATCAGAGATTCGGTTTTTAACCAGGAAAAAAACAAGGAATTTACCCGCCAGGAAATGAATTATGAATTTGAAAAGAAAGAAGCGGCTACCCGCGCTCTGCAGGAAAAAAAGAATGCGCTCTCGCTGGCCGAATCCAATAAACAGAAAACATTGTTTTTAATTGTTTGTGGCGTTTTAATTCTTGTCTTTATTTTTTCCCTCGTTATTTTTCGTTCACTAAGAATTACCGGTAAACAGAAAAAAATGATAGAGATTAAAAATAAAGAAACTGAACAGCAAAAAAACACGATAGAGGAAAAGAATAAGGACATACTCGACAGCATTCATTACGCTCAAAGAATTCAGAACTCACTGCTTCCCACACAAAAATATATTGAGCGAAAGTTTAATGAGTTAAAGAAATAACGACTACTATCTTATAAAAAGGTCCGCTGCCAATCCATCCGCTAACAGCTTACCCGCTTTAGAGAGTGTATAAACGCCATTTTTTTCTGTGATCATGTCTTTTTTCAGATGCACTATCTTTCTGAAATGCGCAGTGATTTGTGAACCAAAAAGGCGCTCAATTTCACTGATATTACAACCCCATATTGTTCGCAGCCCTGTTAAAATGTATTCGTTATAGCGGTCGTTGACGGAGAGATTTTCCAATTCAAAAAACGGCTTTCCAGAAAGCAATTTGGCCGTGTAAACGTTGTTGTTTTTCACATTCCATTGCCTGCTTATGCCGTTGAAGGAATGTGCGGATGGTCCTAACCCGAGGTAGTGATGCCCCAGCCAGTAATTACTGTTATGCACTGCATAATAACCGGGTAATCCAAAGTTGGAGATCTCATACTGCGTGTAGCCAGTGTTTTCAAGCAGGTCGATCATCAGCAGGAATTGCTTACTGCTTAATTCATCATTCACCGGGGGTTCTGAGCCTTTGAGATGCCTGGTGCCCAAAAGGGTTTTGTTTTCAATAGTGAGGTTATAGGAAGAAATATGTTTGGTTTTAAGATCCACAGCCTGTTGCAGGGTATCTTCCCATGAACTTAGCGTTTGAAATTTACTCCCGTAAATAAGATCAATGGTTATGCTCGAAAAACCTTTATCCTGCGCGAGTTTAACGGAAAAGAGCGATTCTGCCGCGGTGTGCGTCCGGTTCATCCACTTTAACTCTTCATCATTAAAACTTTGCAATCCAATACTTAACCGGTTGATGCCTTGTTGCTGCCATTCTTTAAGCTTCTGCGCATTGATATCATCAGGATTGGCTTCAAGTGTAATTTCAATTGTATCACTGAATGCAAATTCCTTTTTTAACGCGTTCATCATATTTTCGAGTTCCTGCGCCGAAAGCAGGCTCGGAGTTCCCCCGCCAAAATAAATGCTGTTAAGGGTTTTATCTTCCAGGTAATCTTTGCGTAAATGAACCTCTTTGCAAATGGCTTCAATAACTTCAGCTTTATTATTTAAAACCGTACTGAAATGAAAGTCGCAATAATTGCAGGCCTGTCGGCAAAATGGAATATGTATGTAAATGCCGGCCAATTGCAGTAAAGGCTTTAATGATAAATTAAAAAACAAATAGAAGGATTAAAAAACAACAATTTGAATAAAACAATGAAAATTTTATTTTTTTTTCTCTTTATAATAAAAACTCCTATATTAGCACCATATTAACCCTAAATTAAGGTATGAAAAACATTACTAGACTTACTTTAACAGCCGCAGTCACCATTATTTTTACGGCTTCCGGATTTTCACAAAAAGCATTAAAAAAGGCAGACGCGAGTTTTGAAGCCAGACAGTATTTCAAGGCTTTAGAAATGTACAAGCAGGTTTATGGATCTCTTCCAAAGGATAAGAAGCCATCGGTTTTATATAAATCAGGTATTTCCTGTCAGGAAATTAACGATTACAAAGGCGCTGAAACCTATTACCAGAAAGCGATTGCTGCAAATTTTGATGATCCTGCAGTGTATCTTCGCCTGGCAGAAGTATTAAAGGTGCAGCAAAAATATCCTGAAGCAATTGTTGAATACAATAATTATAAATCCAAAGGTGGCGATGGCAAAAAAGCTGATTTAGGTGTTAAATCCTGCGAACTTGCACAGCAATGGAAAGATTCTCCTCAACGTTACAAAATTGAAAACATGTCGCTCATCAATTCAAAAGAGAGTGATTACGCTCCAAATTACAGCGATAAAAAATACCAGACTTTAATTTTCACTTCCCGTCGCGATGGAGCTTTAGGAGCGCAGGAAGTAAATCTTGGCACCAACCACTCCGATATTTACGAAACAAAACCTGATAAAAACGGCAAATGGTCTACCCCTGTTTTATTACCTCCTGCAATTTCTTCACCGGTTAACGAAGGACGCGGATGGGTAAGCAAAAAAGGAGACATGATTTTCTTTACCCGTTGTCCTGAAGAAAAAGGCAAACAGAACAAATGCGGTTTGTACATGGCTAAAAAACAGGGAAGCACATGGGGCGAAGCTCAGCGTTTACCGTTTAACAATGATACCGTTCAGTTTGGTCACCCTTCACTTTCCGCCGATGGAAAAGTACTTTACTTTGTTTCCAAAATGAACGGCGGATATGGCGGAGCTGATATCTGGAGCTGTTCTTATGATGCAAAAGGAAACGTATGGGGCCAGCCTGTAAATGCAGGTGCAGCTGTTAATACAGAGGGTGATGAACTTTATCCTACTATTTCTGATGACGGCAAAAAATTGTATTTCTCTTCTAATTACCACCCTGGTATGGGCGGTTTGGATATTTTTGTTGCAGAAGCAGGTGCCGACGGAAAATTCAACAAAGCTGTTGAAAATCTTAAATACCCGATTAACTCTTCAGCCGATGATTTTGGAATTATTTACGAAGGAAAAAAACAAAAAGGATATTTCACCAGTAACCGCGAAAATGGTAAAGGAAGCGATGATATCTGGTCGTTTAACCTGCCTCCATTAGTATTTAACCTTAAAGGTATTGTATTAAGCGAAGGCGATAATTTAGGTAAAGGTAAGGGCGAGAACGTTGAAGGCGTTAAAGTTAAAATCATTGGATCAGATGGAACCATTAACGAGTTTACAACCAATAAAGATGGTAGCTACAAATTGGATAAGTTAAAGGAAAAAGTAACTTATACTGTTTCTACCGATGCTGGTAAAAACTCAAAATCTCCGTCTTTTATGAAAGACGGTTACTTAAATAACAAAGATCAAAGGGTTATTACTACTCTTGGTTATGATGCTTCAACAAACTTTACTGCCGATTTCGCGGTTAAGCCGGTTGTAAAAGAATTAAGGATGCCTGAAATTCAGTACGCATTGGGTAGCTACGAATTACTGCCTCAGTCAAAAGATTCATTAAACTACTTATACAACATCTTAAAAGACAACCCGGGTATTAAAGTGGAGTTAAGTGCTCACACCGATACACGCGGTAAAGCAGTTTCAAACATGACTCTTTCAACTGCCCGCGCTCAGTCCTGCGTTGATTACCTGGTGAAAGAAAAAAGTATTCCAGTGGAACGTATGGTTGCAAAAGGTTACGGTATGACTCAGCCAATTGTTTCGGATGCTCAGATCAAAGCCGCTAAAACAAAAGAAGAAAAAGAAGCATTACACCAAAAGAACCGTAGAACTACTTTCCGCGTATTAAGCTTTGATTATGTTGATCCAAATGCTCCAAAAAATCCTACAAATCCTAAGAACAACAACACCAAAAAAGAAGGTGAAGATGACGAGGAATAATAGTTTTGTTTAATTTTTTTAAACCCCGGCCAGAAATGCCCGGGGTTTTTTATTGGAACTATTTAGTCGGCCCTCAAAAAGTCATTGTTGAGGTAGACATTTAGTTTTTCATCGAAGTGTCTTTGTGTTTTTATTTCACGCTTGCGCTGAAGCTACAGTGAAGGCCCAGAGATAAGCGCAGGGCAGGCCGAGGTTAACGTATTTCAGCGCTCAGAAAGAAAGCCTGCGCTGCTAAAAAAAATTTCTTTCTGAAATTTAAGATTTATGAATGATTTTCGACAGATTTATACACTTCTATTTTTTGCATAGTTTTTTTTATCGTCAGGTTTTGTAGGCCGTTGATATTTTCACGGATTAAATCAAAGATTTAATCTACAATTTTAGAAAAGTAATTCCACACCGCATCACTGCTTAAGGGAAGCGCCTGAATCTTTACCTCTTCCTTTTTGATGGGATGTAAAAAATCAATTTTATAACTGTGCAGATGAATGAATCCACCATCGTTGGTGCGGTTAAACCCGTATTTAAGATCGCCTTTAATAGGACAGCCGATGGCCGATAATTGACAGCGGATCTGGTGATGCCTGCCCGTTAACAGATTTATTTTAAGAAGATGATAATTGTCGGATGAAGCCACAAGCTCATATTCGAGCTGTGCCTTTGAACTGCCCGCCACTTCCTTTACAAAGGCTTTTGAAGTATTTGTCTTTTCGTTTTTAATAAGGTAATGTGTGAGCAGATCTTTTTCTTTTGCCGGTTTATTTTTTACCACCGCGAGATAGGTTTTGTGGATGGTTTTTTCCCTGAACAACTCGTTAAAACGCGATAATGCTTTTGAAGTCTTTGCAAAGATCACCAGTCCGCTTACCGGCCTGTCGAGCCTGTGAATTACACCACAGAACACGTTCCCGGGCTTATGATCTCTTTCCTTGATATAATTCTGCACCTTTTCACTTAAAGGCATATCGCCTGTCTTATCGCCCTGCACAATTTCCGAAGGCATTTTATTAATTACGATGATGTGATTGTCCTCGTAAGCTATCTGCTCTTCCCAGATGGATGTTTTATTAATTTCTTTTATCACTAGCGTATTCCGGGTTTGGTGGTTTTATTGCTCATTTTAAAAATGCTGTTCAATTTAAATTCAATGCCTTTGGAGGGCGCCGATGCCGGCGATTGCGCGAGGTAACCAAAATTATTAATGAGGAAATAACCTTCGGTGCCCGTTATAAAATAATTTTCCTTAGCCGTTTTTAGAATGGCTTTATCGTAGTTGTACCAGATGTTCCAGTCGAGCTTCGGATTATTTTTAATGAAGGACTGGTAAGAACTTAAACTGTCATCGAGACAAACGCTTACAAACACAAGCTTATCGCCAAACTTCTTTTTTAAAGACGCGATCTTTGGCATTTCCTTTAATGTTTCAATATTTTTTGTAGAGAAAAAATTCAGGTAGATCCATTTATTCTTAAACGAATTCAGGGTGCCAATAGTTCCATCTTTGCTCCGCGCCTGGAAATCAGGAGCAGCGCTGCCGGGCTGCATTTTATTAAAGCAGGCAAGCATAGTGGAAGCAATTTTCTTGTGCATGCTAATGTTTGTGCGCTGATTAATATCCGATACAATCATTTCAATAGCTTCAGGTGAAAAATCAGCGCTGAAATAAAAATCCCAGAGGTTACTTAAAACAACTAGTTCACGCAGCGAATCATTTTTTAAATATTTATCGTCTTTTAAAAACGCATCAAGCAAACCATAACTGGCTTTAGAATTAATAATATTGTAAAGCGATTGTCCCTTTTTTGCGGAAGCAACCGAATTTAAATATCCCGAAAAGCAGGTACTGAAAAACTGCATATACTCGTAATGCGTGTACTGGATGGGTTTTCCAAGGATGTAAGTATTTATGAGATAATTCTCGCCGCGCGAAAGACTCGCGTTTACAGACGCAATAGAATATTCGTAGTAACTTTTAAAATACGGATTATTAACGCTCTTGTATTTCAGATCGCATACTTTTTTTAAAGAATCAGCCCTCTTGAAAAGCACGTTCCTGCTCAGGAAACGGTTATCCTTGGGTATAAAAAATTTATTGTACAAAGCCTGGTAATCAAAGATCAGTGCGTTAAGCTCGGTACTGTCAGCGCCAACGATTCCAATATTAATAAAAAGTTCCGCGTCATTCCTGCGATCGGCATCTTCATCAATTTCAGGAATGGTGATGCCATAAACAAAATCAGGTTGCACGTATAACCTTGAAGTAATGTTGCCGATCTTTAAAATAACAGGCTGCGTATGATCTGAATAAAGACTAAAGGCAAAGAACCCATCCTGGCCAATGGTATCCTGACTTTCCTTCTGTTCTACATTGGTAATGTTATCACTCAGTGAAAACAACTGAATAACCCTGCCTTTATAGGAAAGATGCGCTTTACCTTTAATGGTAATGTTTTGCGCAGAATGGCAGGCAATACACACGATAAAAAAAAATAGATATTTGAACCTGCTGCTGATTGGGTTTATAATAGGAATTGCTGGGAAAGTTACATGTTTTACACCAAATTAACGAGTAATGTATGGGGGGATTGGAAATCCTTTTGTTTAATAATGTAGCAAAGGTTTAGAAATTGTGCGGGACAGACAGGAATGTTTCACGCTATTTTAAAATAATTTTTTTTACTTCTGTTATTGCTTCACCAATTTTATTTATATGCACCACATATATTCCACGCGCATAAATATCTGTTTTGATGATCGTAGTTCCTTCTGAGAGTTGCTCCAGCAGAATATTTCCAAACATATCTGTTATTTCCACTTTATATTTGGAATTTGAGCCGGAGATATTAACATTATCTGAAAAGTCAGTATAAATTTTAAATTCAGAATCTATAAAGTTATTTTTGATTCCGGTAGGCTTAGTACCTGTCCAGGGAACTAAATCTATCTGGAAGTAAAAAGAAATAGGAGATGGGTTATTCCATGGATCAAGTATTTGCAAAGAATCCTTTGCGTAGCAATTGCATGAAATCGTATTAATTGTATCCGACACAACCACCGGTATACTTATGTTGCAGGAGGTTCCAGGATTACCAATCCACCAGTTACCCGCTGGAAATGTAACATTCAGTTGAGCTTTAGGTAAAGGGTTCTGGGATGGAAAAGGTAATGAATCACTCCTAAGTTTTGAAAGATCCCATTTAAATGTTACAGGCATTTTTACATTACTCAAATATACTTGATAATAATACGTATTACCTGAAGAAACCTTATGAATGTCAACTTTTAAAACTGAGTCGTTTTGGGACACCCATACTCCTGTCCCTACTGCAAAAGAATTAGGTAACGAAGGAATAAACCATTTTTCACCAAAATTCAGATCATCATA
This sequence comes from Bacteroidota bacterium, assembly GCA_013816895.1. Taxonomy (GTDB): domain Bacteria; phylum Bacteroidota; class Bacteroidia; order B-17B0; family Aurantibacillaceae; genus Aurantibacillus. The sequence continues at coordinate 7,790 of JACDDR010000065.1, read as the reverse complement.
CCCCGGACCAATTCCATAAGTTGACGTTGGATCATATCCAATATAAATGGTGTCTTTTTGTCCCAGCGCATCCTTGGCATAAATGGGAAAAGCCCATTTAGGCTGCTGGCTGGCATAGGGTATCTGAGCTACAACATTTTTTGAGAAGAAGAAAATCAGCAGAATAAATATTTGATGAATTTTCTTCATAGAGAATAATTAAAGTAAGTTATTCTTATACGAATTTAACCAAATAAAAGAGAATAGCAAGTTCTGAACAGGGCTAAAACAAAGCTTCTCACGGCACCGGATCAAACCCATCACCACCCCAGGGGTGGCACCGCAAAATTCGTTTTAAGCCCAGCCAGCTTCCTTTTAAACCGCCATATTTGTTTATGGCCTCAACGGCGTATTCGCTGCAGGAAGGCGTAAACCTGCAGGCATTAGGTAACAACGGACGAATGAGGTACTGGTAAAATTTTACAAATGCTATCGCGATTTTACTGAGCATTATTTAATGTTAAGCGATAAAAACCGTTCGCCGTTAACAAAGCCCTCCAGTTTGTCGCCAATATTCACCTGCCCTACTCCTTCCGGAGTGCCCGTAAATATTAAGTCGCCGGTTTTTAGGGTAATGTATTGCGATACATAACTGATCACTTTATCAAACGAAAAAATAAGATCGCTTGAATTACCAATTTGTTTTGAAACACCATTTACGCGCAACTCGAAATTAATATTCTTCAGATCAAAGGCATCCTTCCCAATAAATTTTCCAATGGGAGCGCTGTTATCAAAGGCCTTGGCTTTCTCCCAGGGCAATCCTTTTTCCTTGCATTTTTGCTGAATGTCCCGCGCAGTAAAGTCAATACCGAGACCAATTTCATCGTAATACTTATGCGCGAACTGCTCCTCAATGTGCTTGCCTGCCTTCGAAATTTTTAATACCAGTTCAATTTCATGATGCAGCTCTTTTGTAAAGTCAGGCAGATAAAAATCTTCCTCCTTCAGCAAAGCGGTATCGGGCTTCATAAAAAAAACAGGTTCGGTGGGCAGTTCCGATTTCATTTCCTTCGCGTGTTCAGCGTAGTTTCGGCCTATACAGATGATCTTCATAAACAGATATGTGGTTAAATGCATTTAAGAGATCCTAAATTTATAACTAATGTACCTAACAAAAAAGCGGCTTTTTCCCCCATTATTTAATACATTTGCTTAGCTTATATGAACACAAATTACGACATTATAATTGTAGGCGGGGGAATTGTAGGGCTGGCCACGGCTCTTAAACTCACACGACTTCATCCCAACAAAAGCATTTTAGTTTTAGAAAAAGAAAAAGAAGTAGCGGCCCATCAAACTTCGCACAACAGCGGCGTTATCCACAGCGGCATTTACTACAAACCCGGTTCATACAAGGCGCGTAACTGTGTTGACGGGCGCCGCGAGCTTGTGAAATTCGCGCAGGAACATCACATCAAGCACGACATTTGCGGTAAAATAATTGTGGCCACGCATGAAAGTGAGCTCGCGCACATGAACAAAGTTTACAATAACGGTATTGCCAATGGCGTTGAAAACATTGAGATCATTGATTCAAAACGCATAAAAGAAATTGAGCCTTATTGCGAAGGCATTTCGGGCTTATGGGTGGGATGCACCGGCATTATTGATTACGGAGATGTGGCCCGAAAGTATGCCGAACTAATCAATGCCACAAGCACAAGCAAAGTTCTTACTTCACAAAAAGTAATTGGCTTTGAAAAACATACCGGCACAACAACTGTTATTACTGAATCTACAAAGTTCACAGCAAAATACATCATCACTACTTCCGGCTTGCAGGCCGACAGGATCACGAAAAAAGAAGGCGCGAAAACCGACGCGGCTATTGTGGGCTTTAGGGGAGATTACTACGATCTAACAGATAAAGGACTCAGCAAAGTAAACAATCTGATTTATCCGGTGCCCAATCCAAAGTTCCCTTTCCTGGGCGTGCATTTTACGCGCATGATAAAAGGGGGAACAGAATGCGGACCAAACGCGGTGTTTGTTTTTGACCGCGAAGGCTATAAAAAAACAGCGTTCAGTTTAAAAGATACTGCCGAAGCATTTGGTTACCGCGGCACCTGGAAATTTTTCGGAAAGCACTGGCGCTTTGGCCTCGATGAATACCGCGGCGCATTCAGCAAAACTTATTTTTTAAACCGCTTGCGCAAACTTATTCCAACACTTGAAATGGATGATATCATAGCCAGCCGTTGTGGTATCCGTGCCATGGCATTAGGACCAGAGGGCGACATGCTGGATGATTTTAAAATTGAAAAACACAATAATGCTATGCATGTGATCAATAGTCCGAGCCCCGCCGCTACAGCAAGTTTAGCCTACGGAAACGAAATAGCCTTGATGGCAACGGAGTATTTTAACCTGAAGTAAAGCATGAAGATAAGCCACCTCGCGGCTAGGCCGGCGAGTATTAGTGAAATATTAGCCACGAACAAGCACTACTGGATTGGTGAAAATGAGTGAAATTAGTGGCTGAAAAACTGAAGCTGAGCCTTGGATTAACCCTAACAAGATTAAAATCAGGTAAATTTTATTAAATTTGAAATACCAATTAATCTGTTCTGAAATGAAGTCGAGTCCAATAAAAAAACAATTGCACCAAGCGATAGAACGGATTGAAGACGATACATTTTTAAAAGCAATTAATACAATTCTTCAGCAAAAAAAGTTGGAATACCATTTTGAATTGAATAAAGAAGAAAAAAAGGAACTTGAAAAAAGAAAGAAACAACACTTATCAGGAAGAAGTAAAAACATCACTTCCGACAAATAAGAATAGTTCCTTTTCCTTATGTATTGTTTTTTGAAGTTGTAGAGAACGAGGTTATTGTGTACCAGCTTTTTAATTGCAAAAGAAACCCTTCGAAGCGAATTAAGAAAAATATATAGAACGTATTTATGAGAAATAAAAATTTAACAGGTACCGGTGTCGCGATAGTTACACCTTTTGATAAGAAAGGGAATGTGGATACCGCTTCACTTTCGGCCATCGTTAAACATCTGCATGATGGAAAGGTAGAATACATTGTGATACTGGGCACGACCGGCGAAAGCGTTACTCTCAGCAAAGAAGAAAAAGAACTGGTTGTGAACACCGTTGTAAAAGCCAATAATAACAAGCTTCCGCTCGTGATTGGCATTGGTGGAAATAATACGGCCGAGGTTATTCACACGATAAAAAAAACTAATCTTAAAAATTTCGAAGCCATCCTTTCAGTTGCGCCGTATTACAACAAACCAAACCAGGAAGGTTATTACGAGCATTATAAAGCTGTATCGCAAAGCACCAAAAAAGACATTATCCTCTATAACGTTCCGGGCCGTACCGGAAGTAACGTAACCTGGGAAACACAGGTTCGCATTGCAAAAGATTTTAAGAATATTGTCGCCACCAAAGAAGCCAGCGGAAGCGTGGAGCAAATTATGCGTGTGATTAAAAACAAGCCTAAAGACTTTATGGTAATAAGCGGCGATGACAATTTAACCCTGCCAATTATTGCGGCGGGCGGGGTTGGTGTCATTTCGGTTGTAGCGCAAGCCCTTCCGAAAGATTACAGCGACATGGTGCGCGCCTGCTTAAAGGGCGATTTTGATAAAGCTCAGAAGCTGCATTACCAGATCATGGATCTCACCGATCAACTGTTTGCCGATGGAAACCCCGGTGGAATTAAATTTGCATTAAGTGAACTAAAGAAGTGTAAACCTTATGTAAGACTGCCTCTCACCGAGCCAAACGAGAAGGTAAAACAAACCATCAGTCATTTACTCAAACATCACAAGTAATTCTTACAATAAGAACAATGAGTAACAAAGTAAAAATATTAGATAAGCTACAGATCCAGCAAAAACTCAACAGGCTCGCCTTTGAAGTTTATGAAAATAACTTTAATGAAAAAAGTCTGCTCATCGTAGGGATAGAAGGTAACGGTTACAAAGTGGCCGCCAACCTTGCAGAAAAACTAAAAGAGATCTCGAAAATTAAAATACAACTGGGCAAAATAAAAATAAACAAGGATAAACCCTGGGAGGGAACTCCGCAAATAGATTTTGACGAAAAAGATTTTGTAAATAAAACCACAATATTGGTGGACGATGTATTGAATAGCGGGAAGACCCTCATATACGCAGTAAAACTTTTTTTAGACAAGCCTGTAAAAAAACTCAGCACTGTAATATTGGTTGATCGCAGCCACACACGGTTTCCGGTAAAGGCCGATTACGTAGGGCTAACGTTAAGCACCACCATGCAGGAACACATTGAAGCTGATTTCTCAAAAAAGGGAAGTGAAGCAGTTTATTTGATTTAATATTGGAAGATCACACCAAAATATGGCAGCAAAAACACGTTCAGGATCTTAAACTGAACGCGCTCCTGGAAGTTACCAAGGCCATTAATACTAATGCCGCCACTTCCACCCTGCTCGACCTGTACCAGGACATTCTTGAAAATCGTTTAGGCGTTGGTAAACTTGTTCTCTTTAGTTACGACACCGAGTGGACATGCATCTTAAAATACGGGATCGGGAAAGAATTTAATCATATTGAATTTGAACCAGAGCTTTTAAACATCACCGAGATTGAAACGATCGCGTTTAGTAATGGCGAACTAAGCAAGAGCTTTGAAATAGTTGTCCCGGTTTATCATAAACAAACGGCCCTGGCTTATGTTCTTCTTGGAGACGTTAACCAGGAAAAACTGGAGTTAAGCGCAGCCATTAAACATTTACCCTTCGTTCAAACACTCACCAATATTATTGTGGTGGCCATTGAAAATAAAAAACTGTTCAAGGAAAACATACAGCGTGCCCAGATAAAAAAGGAACTTGAACTTGCGCAAAACATGCAAAAGCTGTTGTTCCCGCATGAGTTTCCGGATACAGAGTTCCTGCAGGTAGCAGCCCGTTATTTACCGCATCAGCAGGTTGGAGGCGATTATTATGATTTTATAAAACTTAATAATCACGAATTTATTTTTTGTATTGCTGATGTAAGCGGCAAGGGAGTGGCGGCGGCCTTACTCATGAGTAATATACAGGCCACACTTCACAGCCTTATTAATTATACTCATAATTTAAAAGATCTTATTATCGAGATCAATAAAAGGGTTATTACTAATGCGAAGCATGAAAAATTCCTCTCTATTTTTTTAGGAAAATTAAACACAAAAAGCCAGCAGCTTACTTATATTAATGCCGGTCATAATCCGCCTATCCTGTTTTACGAAAACAAATTTTCTGAACTTACCAAAGGATGTACCTTACTTGGAATAGCTGAACAGTTACCGGCCATGAACGTTGAAATATTCAACTATGCTTCTGAATTTACACTGGTGTGTTATACCGATGGATTAACAGATACCCTTAATTCGCTTGATGAATCTTTGTCGGTAGAACATCTTGAGAACATCATTCAAAAAAACAACAAGGCCAAACCGGACTTTTTAAACCAGGCCCTTTTATTTTTTGCCGAAGAATTTAAAGGCGAACACCCTTTTCCCGATGACATTGCTCTGTTAACTATTAAAGTAAACGATCTGGGTTTTTAATCGCTATAGTATTGCTCCGCAATTAGCAACGCTGCCTCCGTATTCTATTCTGAAACCAAACTGAAAATATGTCATTTTTACATTGAAAAAATTTCAGGTTTTTAACGCTTCTTAACAAAAAAAATGACATTTTTTATTTTGGTATGAAATGGCACAAGCTTTGAAATATATTGGTTAGAGCTAATTAACTAATTGTGAAACCAAAAAAATTGAACGCTATGACAACACTAGTAAAATCGAACGGTTTGGGAAGACAAGGCCTCTTCCCCGAGTTCCCGGATTTTTTTGATGATCTTTTTACAAAAGATCTCTTTCATCCGGCCGGAAAATTATCAGGCGTACTGCCTGCAGTAAACGTAAAGGATACAGAACAGAATTTCATTCTTGAGGTCGCCGTTCCAGGTATGGATAAGAAAGACTTTAAGGTTGAATTTAAAAAGAACATGCTGGTTATTTCTGCACGGAAAGAAAACCAATCCGAAGAAAAAGATAAAGAAGGAAAATACGTTCGTAAAGAATTCGGATATCAATCCTTCACACGTTCTTTTACCTTGCCGGAAGACATGGTGGATGGCGACAACATTTCCGCCAACTACAAGGATGGAATACTTAATGTAACCATTCCTAAAAAGGAACGAGAAAAAACAAGATCGAAAGAAATTGAGATCGGTTAACAAAGAGGCGGTAATTTTTACCGCCTCTTTTTATTTTGCGTCTTACGCCATTAACATACTCAAAAGTCTCATTTCGTCCCGAAAAAGCCACTATATCGTTCTAAAATTGCAAAAACACGATTTTATTCAAAACCCTAAAAATACCCAACAGCACTGATAGACTCATTTGTTATAGATGATTAGATTTGTCCGATCCCAATTTGATTATTTCGGAAAAAAACGAACAAAACCCTCTCACACATGAAAAAACTATCTTTACCCGGTTACGCACTTCTGCTGGCTTTACCGTTCACCGGTATCGCACAAAAACTTGTTCTGGAAAAAACTTACGAAGTTGACAAAAAAGCTAAAAAGGGTTTTTTAGATGCTGTGTACACAAACGCAACAGACAAAACAACCACTCTTTCCTTTGTCACCAAAGTTTCAAATTCCTCAAACATTGTAAAATATCAGAATTACATTTTTGATAAGGATTATAATTTTATTAAAACAGAGGGTACCGAAAAAGAATACGCGAATAAAAAGTACAAAGGCGAAAACTATGTAATTGAAGGTATTTCAGTGGAGCCAAGCATGATGGGTAAAATGGTGTTGCGCAAAAAGCGCATCGAGAATACCTGGAGCTGGTTTAATGGCCGTTATGTGAAGAAAGTAACCTTACTGGATAAAGTAAAACCAAAAGACGAAGCAGGAAACAGTTACGTGCTTCTTAAAAAGTTTGAAAACGACGAAACAGGCGAAGTGATCGCGCTCACAATGGTAACCGGAAAGAACGCGAACATTAACGAGCTGTTCTTGATGAAAATTGACCAGAACCTGAATATGACCATTGTAGATAAATCAACATTTACTAATTACAAGAGCTTGTCCAAATCCTATCTTATTCCTTCGGAAGCTGTTGATAATGACGCAGACGAAAATACAGATGAAGATATTTCCAGTTCAGACATCTGTTTTATTTTCGCCGGAGCAGAAAATAAAAAAATTAAGGATGCCGCTAATACTTATGAAACATGGCGCGTATCAAAGGAAGGCAAGATTTTAAATAAAGTTGAATTTAAAGTGCCTAATGCCGCATGGAATGTTGAATCGGTAATTTCGAACGAAGGAAGTTTATATTTTGTTGGTCCTGCTAACGAAGAAGGTTCCTCAAAAGCACCTGACGAAGTGAAATGGAAAAACTATCAACTTGCAAAATTAACGGGCACCAAAGTAGATTATGTAACCGCTACAAATATAGATGAGTTTGAGGCGAAACTGAAAAAACCTGCATCACAGAAAAAAAATCCGGCCTATAAAGGAAAAAAGTTCCGCTTTTCAACTGCTAACGTTACAAAAGACGGATCTCTGTTTATTTGCGGACAGAACTTTAAGGAAAAATCATTTGAGGACGTACTGATGTTTTATTTTGACAACCAGGGCAAGCTTAAAGCGCAGTACGGTGTACGTTTGGATGAAAGAAACGACGACTCCAAAATTAACGCTACTCGTCAGTACATTGATGTAAGAAGCAATTCGGTTTA
>JACDDR010000064.1 GCA_013816895.1 Bacteroidota bacterium | reverse complement strand
ATCCTGAACCACTTTGGCTTTTTGAAGAAGTGTTTTTACTTTTTCCTCCGGCACCAGATCGTCTCCAAAAGCAGCGTATATGTATCCTTCGCTGAACACGTAATCGTCTTTTCCAATCACAAATCCATTTACCCGAATCTGGTTAAAGGCTTTATAATAAAACTGATTATTTAACCGCACCATGGTTTCTTTCATCGACCAGTGGTCGTTGTTGTAATCTTCGGTTTCTTCCTGGAATGTGCCGTTAAACCAGCCAGACCATGAGAACACAGGCTTTACATCATTCATTACAATCCCCGTAAGATTCGGCTTATTGTATGAGGTATCTTCTACTCCATCCACTTTTTCGCGCTTCGCGTATTTCATATACGTTAGCACCATCGGCCAGAAAAGAGCCAGGAGTGCTATGATGCAGTGAAGAGAATATGTTTTTTGTTTTGCTGCCATTAAAACCTGAAATAAATGAAAGGATTAAAATCAAGTGCCGACACGTAACTGAGGGAAACATAAAACAAAACTATTCCGGTAATTACCGCAAACCATTTTCCAGATCCTGAAAAATTTTCGCTGTATACTTTTTGTTGTAACACGTATGTTTTTTGAGTGATGGCGAAAAAAGAAAAAATCGCTGCAACAATGGCCATGCAGATAAAATCGTTATTCATCGCGAACTTTCCATCAAACAGATCAAAGGAATACATTTTTTTTATCACTGTGAAAGCATAGTGAATATCCTCATTCCGGAACAACACCCAACCTGTTACTACAATGATAAATGTGATTGGAACAGAAATAAATTTGCCGAGCTTATTAAAAATGTTTCCGAGAAATAAACGTTCAAGCACCAGGAACAAACCGTGATAAGCACCCCACAATACAAAATTCCAGCTGGCGCCATGCCAGAAACCGGAGAGAAGGAAAACGATGATGAGATTGCGATACAGTTTATTGTTAGACACTTTGTTTCCGCCTAATGGTATATAAAGATAATTGCGCATCCAGGTTCCAAGGGTGATGTGCCACCTTCGCCAGAATTCTGTAATACTACCGGAGATATACGGGTTGTTGAAATTCTCAGGCAATTTAAAGCCCATTATTTTTCCAAGACCAATAGCCATATCGCTGTAACCACTGAAATCAAAATAAATCTGGAAGGTATAAGCCAATGCCCCTACCCATGCGGCGGCTGTATCCATCTGTTCCGGTGCAAGCTTAAACACGGCGTCGGCCTGCATACCCAGAGTGTTGGCAATGATTGTTTTTTTAGCGAGACCAATACAAAACGTAAGAAACCCGCTCAACTTGATATTAGCGGTATAATTCTTTTCCCTGTTTGTTATCTGGTCGGCAATGTCGTGATAACGCACAATCGGACCCGCGATCAGTTTCGGGAACATGAGAATGTAGGTTTGATAATTCCAGAAACTTTTCAATGGCTTATGAATGCCGCGGTACACATCTATAACGTAAGTTAAACTTTCGAAAGTGTAAAACGAAATCCCGATCGGCAATGCTACCTTGAGCCAGGATATTTCGGTGCCGAGCAAAGCATTAATGTTTTCAATAAAAAAATTACAATACTTGAAATAGAAAAGCAAACCTACATTCAGGATAATAGAAACTATCAGAAATTTATTTTTCGCGCTCTTTGTTTTTTGCTCATACATGGCTTTCACCAGAAAGAAATCAAGAAACGTTGTGCCAAGAATAACGAAAATAAATTTTGGTCCGCCCCAGCTGTAAAAATAAATACTGGCAATAAGGATTACGGCGTTTTTAAATTTATGGGGCGCGAGGTGGTAAAGTAAAATAAATACCGGGAGGAAATAAACTAAATACGTTATACCGCTGAATACCATAATTATAAAGGCTCACAAAATTAAAATTATTTAGCGTTATCTGTAGGAATAAAGCTATTTTATTTTCGCGTCGGAAACCCCTGTCAGGGTTCTACGATGGCAATCGAATAAACCCTGATAGGGTCACTATCTACCCAAAAAAATCTTTATCAACCAGCTCAACGCCAATCCCCGGTAAATCATTCAGGATCACTTTTCCATGATTGTAGGTTATTCCCCGGAAAGGGTCATTGATTATAAGATCTGGTGCGTCAAGGTCTACATAATCGGCAAACTTAAGTAACTGCGCCATTGCAGAGGTACCGCATGAACTTTCGGCCATGCAACCCAGCATTACTTTAAAATTATTTTGGCGGCAATACTGCACCATTTCAACGGCCTCACTAAGCCCGGCAGATTTCATCAGTTTGATGTTGATCCCTGTAAACGCTCCTTTTAAATTTTTTAAATCCTCCAATCGTTTTACGCTTTCATCGGCAATTGTAGGAATGGGCGAGTTTGCGGTTACCCAGGGCATATCTTCATTCATCTCCACAGGCATTGGCTGTTCAACCAGAACCACATCTTTGTCTGCCATCCAGTTCAGCATTTCCATCACCAAATGCTTGTCTTTCCACCCTTGATTCACATCAACATACAAAGGTTTATTGGTATGTTTTCTTACCAGGTTGATGAGTGCTTTATCATCCTTTGTTCCAGCCTTTATTTTAAGAATTGAAAAATCTCTTGCCTCATCTATTTTCTGAGCAATCATCTCTTCGTTATCAATTCCAATTGTTGCAGAGGTAGCTACGGGAACGCTTTTCCCAAATCCCATTTTATCATAAAACGGCGTGCCCGAAATTTTTCCGGCCAGGTCGTTCAAGGCTATGTCAATTGCGGCTTTGGCAGCATTATGTCCGGGTGAAACTGCGTCTATCTGCTCAAAAAAATCTTTCACCGAGAAAGAAAAATCCAGTTCGCGAATCAACGGAGCGGCCTTTTCAAAAAAGGAAATGGTTTCCTCGCTTGTTTCGCCGAGGTATTTTGGAAGACACGCTTCTCCGTAACCAAAAAGACCTTCATGCACGATTTTCACAAAAACAGAAGGTGTGTGTGTTCTAATATTTGAAGAAACGCCAAAAGGATGTTTAAATTCAAGAAGAAAAGGTTTCCAGGTAAAAAGCATTTTAATTTTTTAATGTTGAAAGAAGCGTTATCAATTCTTCTTTTAATATGTTGATGGACTGATAAAACCCGCTGCTATAAAGGATTTTTTTTGTTCCCGGGTTGTTTAACGAATAAAACTGCGATTCACTCGCCTCTGCTGTTTTTAGATCATTCGAAATTTTAGCAAGGGCCATAGATTTTTTTTTATCATTCAATTTTAACCGGCTTATCAATCTTCCAATGGTATGAATAAGTTGTTTAACCTGAGGGTCGTTTTTTTTTACAGTGAGCTCCTCCAGGTTTTCAATTATATCATTTATTATTTCCTGATTCTGCATCCAATACAAAACTAATGGAATTAAGCAGGGTAAATCTCTCTGTTTTGAATTTTCAATTAACATTCCAGAGCTGAAACCGTGTTGCAGATTTCGATCATTTCCAACGAGAATGTTTTACGTCAAAAAAACCTTCAATTAAAAGCTTTTATACCATTTTTCTGCTATTTTTGTGTCTTTATAAACTCTATGGGCAAAACTTTAAGCGACAAGAAATTAAAGTTCACAAAAGAACAATATTTCAACTGGTATGAATCTATGCTCTTGATGCGTAAGTTCGAAGAAAAAACGGGACAGGTTTACGTGCAGCAAAAAATCAAGGGATTCTGTCACCTTTACATAGGGCAGGAAGCCATAGTGGCGGGAACCGTTAGTGCCACCAAAAAGGGCGACAAACACATTACCGCTTACCGCGATCATGCGCATCCTATTGGATTAGGCCTGCATCCAAAATACGTAATGGCCGAAATGTATGCCAAGATCACAGGTTGTAGCAAGGGTAAAGGCGGAAGCATGCATATTTTCAGTAAGGAACATGGTTTTGTAGGTGGTCACGGAATAGTTGGCGGACAGGTTCCGCTTGGCGCCGGGATTGCTTTTGCAGAAAAATATAACGGTACCGATAATGTTTGCGTTTGCTCTATGGGCGACGGGGCGGTTCGCCAGGGCGCATTACACGAAGCCTTTAACATGGCAATGCTCTGGAAATTACCGGTTGTATTTATTGTTGAAAACAACGGGTACGCCATGGGAACCAGTGTAGCGCGCACAAGCAACGTACACGAGCTTTGGAAATTAGGATTGGCTTACGATATGCCAAGTAAACCGGTTGACGGACTTACTGTAGAAGCAGTTCACGAAGCTATGGAAGAAGCCGTAGCAAGGGCGCGCAGAGGCGATGGTCCTACTTTTTTAGAAATGAAAACATACCGTTACAAGGGACATAGTATGAGTGATGCACAAACGTACCGAACCAAGGACGAAGTAAAAGAATATCAGAAACAGGATCCGATTGAAAAAGTGCTGGAGACCATGAAAAACAATAAGTGGATCGACGAAGCTAAAATTGAAGAAATTGAAGCTAAGGTAAAGGCAATGGTGGAGGAGAGTGTTCAGTTTGCGGAGGAAAGTCCGTACCCTGAGCCGGAAGAGTTGTACAAGGATGTTTATGCGGAACCGAATTATCCTTTTATAGAATTATAATATTTAAGATGTGAGATTTTAGAAGTAAGATTTCTGAAACTTAAAAATCACACATAAATAAATCTAAAATCAAAGATCTAAAATCTTAAATCGAAAATGGCTGAAATAGTTAGAATGCCCAAACTGAGTGATACCATGACCGAAGGGGTTGTGGCCAAGTGGCATAAAAAAGTTGGTGACAAAGTAAAAAGCGGCGATTTACTTGCTGACATTGAAACCGACAAGGCAACCATGGAGTTTGAATCCTTCCAGGATGGCGTTCTTTTACACATTGGCATTGAAGAAGGAAAAGCCGTTCCCGTAGATTCTATTATAGCTATTTTAGGAAAAGAAGGCGAAGATATTTCAGAATTGCTAAAAGGCGAATCTGGTGAGAAGAGCCAGGACAGCAAGACACAGGATGACAAGAAACAAGACAGCAAGACCGATGCTAAAAAAGATGTCTCTTCGAGCGAAGTCGAGAAGTCGAACGAGAAATCTAAAGTAGAATTACCATCAACAGTTCAAGTTGTTCGCATGCCTAAACTGAGCGATACCATGACGGAAGGCGTTATTGAAAAATGGCACAAAAAAGTTGGCGATAAAGTAAAAAGCGGTGAACTGTTAGCAGATATTGCAACTGATAAAGCCACCATGGAATTTGAATCCTTCCAGGATGGCGTTCTTTTACACATTGGTATTGAAGAAGGAAAAGCCGTTCCGGTAGACAGCGTTATTGCTATTCTCGGAAAAGGTGATGAAGATATAAAAGCAGTTTTAGCCTCTGTCTCTTCGAGCGGAGTCGAGAAGTCGAGCGGAGTCGAGAAGTCGAGCGGAGTCGAGAAGGACAACAAGAAACAAGACACTTCTGTCACTTCGAACGGTAGTGAGAAGTCGAGCGGCTCCATTGTCACTTCGAACGCCAGTGAGAAGTCTAATGCCGAACACTCCACTTCAAACTCGCCAGAAGGCCGCATCAAAGCCTCTCCCCTGGCTAAAGCTCTCGCAAAAGAAAAAGGAATTGATCTTAGTAAAGTAAAAGGCAGCGGCGATAACGGACGTATTACCAAAGCAGATATTGAAAACTTTAAAGGAGGCTCCTCGTCCGCAGGCACCAAACAACAAAGCTCTGGCGCTTCATTAGGCCAGGAAAGCTATACTGATGAGCCTGCATCGCAAATGCGAAAAACCATTGCACGCCGTTTACTGGAAAGTAAAAACGGTGCGCCACATTTCTATTTAAACATTGAAGTGGATATGGATAACGCAATGGCAGGAAGAGAAGCTATCAATAAAATAAGTGAAATTAAAACCTCGTTTAACGACCTTGTAATTAAAGCGGTTGCTGCGGCGCTGAAAAAACATCCGCGTGTTAACAGCAGCTGGATGGGCGATAAGATCAGAATCAATCATCATATACATGTTGGCGTTGCCATTGCAGTTGAGGACGGATTATTGGTTCCTGTTGTAAGGTTCGCAGATCAGAAATCACTCTCGCAGATAAGTGGCGAAGTAAAAGAATTCGCCAAAAAAGCAAAAGATAAAAAATTACAGCCGTCGGACTGGGAAGGAAACACCTTTACCGTTTCCAATTTAGGAATGTTTGGTATCGAATCTTTCACGTCTATTATTAATTCCCCTGAATCGTGCATTCTTTCGGTTGGAGCTATACGTCAAGTGCCTGTTGTAAAAAACGGGGCTGTTGTTCCCGGCAATGTAATGAAGCTTACCATGGCCTGTGATCACCGAAGTGTGGATGGCGCAACAGGCGCGGCTTTCCTTCAGACTTTAAAAGTGTTCCTGGAAAATCCGGTGACCATTTTGGTTTAATATTTAAAAACAAAAACAAATGAATACAATTAAACTATCGGTCGTCCTAAGTTTATTTAGCTTAATAACTAAATCCCAAACGTGTTTCAACCAGGGTAATGGTTCGGGTGGAGCTTACAATGCTACTACCAACACAACAATTGCGGGCGGCTCGTATAGCTTTACCACATTTAATATTAATCCAGCGGTACTGGTAAGTATCACAGGTACCGTTCCTTTAAAAGTATATTGCACGGGTGCTGTTACTATAAGTGGAACACTTTCTGCTAACGGCGGAAATGGAACCAACGGCGTAACTTTTAATTCGGGAGGAATTGGCGGAACCGGAGTTGCAGGGGGTAGTAACGGCGGTAACGGAATATTCAGTGCTTCTTCGGCTTCATTGCCTGGAGTATCGGGTTCGGGTCCGGGCGGGGTAAACACTAATGGCGGCGGCTGGTCAGGCGGTGGTGGCGCAGGATATTCCGCAATAGGAGGAAGTGCAGGAAGTTCATTAGGCGGTTTTGGCGGCCCCTCATACGGCAATATTAATGTCACTAATTTAAATCCGGGTTCAGGCGGCGGTGGCGGTTCAGGTGGTCTTAATTGCGGAAGCGGCGGAGGTGGCGCAGGTGGTGGGGTGATTGTTTTTAATTCAGGAGTTTCAATACTTATAGGAGCAGGTGGCTTAATTTCATCCAAAGGCGGAAATGGCGGTACCGATGGTGGCGGTTCTTGTGGCGCAGGTGGAGCGGGTTCAGGAGGAACAATCTGGTTGGCAGCAAATACATTAACCAATAACGGTTTAATAAGTGCTGTTGGTGGAACGGGCGGAGTTTCCGCTATTCCCAACTCTCCGTATTATGGTACGGGAGGCAATGGTGCCGACGGAAGAATAAGAATAGACCTTAACGCAACCCTTGCCGGAACAGGATCAGTAGTGCCGACAATAGGATCAACCCATGGCGTACCTTCAACACCTTTAAGTGCCAATATAACATCTACAAGTTCGTGCGCTAGCGCAAATTCAGGAGCTGCGGCCATTACACCTTCAGGCGGAGTCTCTCCGTTTACATATTCGTGGACGCCTTCAGCTGCTACAACCAGCGTTGCAAATAATTTATCTACCGGAAATTACACAGGTACTGTTACCGACGCGGCTTTGTGCCCACTGTCGCAAACAACAGCCGTAGGTTCTGGCAGTTCCCCTACTGTAACAATCAGCGGAAGTAACACAGTGTGCGCAGGCGCTAACTTAAATTTAGTTGCGAACGGAGCTTCCACTTATAGCTGGAGCAATGGCTCCACTTCCCAAACGCTTGCTGTTACGCCTACCGCAAATGTTTCTTATACAGTTGTAGGTACAAATACAGCGAGCGGCTGCAGCAGTACAAGTAATTTTTCTGTAAGCGTTGCTGGTCCTACTTTAAACGTTAGTTCAAGCGCGTCGTTAATTTGTGCGGGACAATCGGCCACATTAACTGCCGCAACCAGTACCAACGTAACCTCTTATAGTTGGACACCTTCAGGCAACACTAGTTCAATTACTGTTTCACCAACAGTTACAACTATTTATACGGTAATGGTTACCAGCAGTTCTAACAGTTGCTCTGCGAGTTCAGCCTTTACGCAATCAGTAAGCGCTTGTACAGGTATTGCAAATGCAGTGAATGCTGCAATGGACTTAATGGTTTACCCTAATCCAGGCAACGGGATTTTTAATATCGAGCTTAACCAGACTTCAATGCTGCAGGTTTATAATTCACTTGGACAAATGATAGCAAGCAAACGATTAGAGCCCGGTAAGAATGTAATTGATTTATCATCCCAGTCACAAGGCTTATATTTTATTTCGGTGATGGTGAATGACAAACTCGTTATTGAAAAAATAATTAAAAATTAAAATACGATATAACATTTTATAAAATACTCCTGTAAAAACGGGAGTATTTTTTTTTGGAATACCCGCTTTCAATTATCAAAATCAATACAGATTTCAATCTGAATTCCTAATTATCTTTGTATTCCAAAATGATCCACCATCTTCCTCCTGCCCTGCTGTTAAGCATTAGCGAACGCGTTATTGTTCCGCTTAAGGATGCCATGCGCATAACCGCGTACAGCGAAGGTGAACGCAATTCAGAATTTCATGTCCGCAAAAAAATAAAAGGTTCAAAAAAAGAAATAGTGTTTCGCTCGTACAGCTTTAAACTTAGAGGCACACTTAAACACGAAATGTACATTAAGCCATTAAACCCCGCGCTCATCAAAAGTATTTTGGGAAAGGACTATGCCTACCATTTGATAATGAAACCCAACCTGCCTATTAACCTTGACGATGACAGCAAAAACAAACGAAGTATAGACTTGGTTATTTGTTTTAGGAGGGCTCAGCTTTAAATCTTACAATAGTTGCAAGTTAAGAGCAAGCCAAAAAATTATTAAGGAATAAGAAAAATTCTGGTGTATCTCGGCAGTTTATAAGAAACTATTTATAAGCACCTGCGGTAATGCTTCCGGTACTTGTGCTTCGCGAAGAATTATTGATATCCAGCGGAAATTTAGTTGCATCAACCGCCGCGTTTGGCCCCGCAAAGTTTCGGTGCTGAGTTTCGCTTGCCAGGGGTTCAAAGTTATAACTTCCCGCATCGGTATAATTTAGACTTGTACCTGTTCGTATATCTACAAATTTTGCTGCGTCACTTGTACTGATGGTTGTTTTTAACCAGCTGCTGCTGAATTTATACGAAGGCGTAAAACTGGTACTCGACTTCAGATCAAGACTTAATTCATTGCCCAGCTTGCCATCAATAATACAATTGCCAAAGTAAGCCGAATCTAAAGGATACACATTGTTGTTTACGTAATTACTGATGTAAACGGTTGGCTTGTCGCGTTGCGTTTGCTTGCTCCAGAAATTGGAAAAGGTACAGTGAATAAATGTGTAAAGGCCGCCCAACTCAATATGCAGACTATTCTCCTGGCAATTGCTGATAACGTTATTGGCCGCGTATATTTTAAATCCAAGACTGTACAGTCCCCACTTGCTCATGTTCCTGATCTTGGTGTTGGTTAGTTTGAGCCTGCCGATTCCGCCAATGGTATCAAGGGGCTCAGCCTGTATGCCAATATATCCGTTTTTAATATTTGCGTAATTAATTTCGTTATTGTTACTGCCTTCGTTTATCCAGATCCTGTCCCACTGCCCCGGCTCATCAGCGTAGTCGAGCTCACGGCGAGCACCTTCAAATGTTACCTCATTGCCTTTCTGGCCGAGGATATGAATTTCTCCCTGCTTGTACACCCAAAGGCCGGCTTTGTAATTCATGTAAATATGAGTTCCCGCATTGATAATTAATTTCTGTGCCGAATCAACCACTAAGTAACCATAGATAACGTGAGGCTTGTCGTTAGGCCAAATCACCGTTGTAGCTGTTGTAGCCGGACTAACGGTTGAGTAAGGCAGATAACTTCCATCTTTAAACTTAATAGCGTTTGTTGGTTTATGGTAATAAGCATTCTGTCCCCAGGCTTCGAGTGCGACTTTTTGCTGATTGCCGTTTACGGTAAGATTAATGGCATCGCTGATAATAAAGGGGGAGTTTTGGTTTGTAGGATTTACATTTACCTGGATAAAAATATACATGCTGTCGTGCGCGGCAATTTCAAGATCGGTGAAGTTTGTACCCGGAATACCATCCACATTTAGCTTAAAGCCGCTGCTACCCCCACTTTGCAGCTGAAGCGAGGAAATATTTATTTTCTGATTGTTTTGATTAACAATGCGGATATTTTTTGTGGCGGAACCAATGCTCGTAAAAACAGTGTCAAATAAAACCGAATCCCGCGACATGTGGACAGTGGCTGAAGGATCAAGAGTTAGCTTGTGTTTTCGGCATGAAATAGCCCCGCTGATTAGCGCAATAAGAACAGCTATTTTTAGAATGAATTTCACCTTTGCAAATATAAACGGATAAACGGGTAAAATAGTATGTTTTGATTTATGATTTGAGATGTAAGATTTATGATTAGGTCTAACGCTTGTATCTTGTCATATCGACGACAGGAGATATCTGTTAGGTATTACCGTTCTCGAATGGAATTTTCTCGCGGAGAGCGCGGAGGGTCTTGTTTATATGCGAGTCTGTGCAATCTGTGCAATCTGTGGCTGTTCTCAACTGCCCGCCCGGATGAATCTCCGTTCGGACAGGCGCTCGAACTGACAGTCACTCGAATTGACAGTTTCTCGCAGAGAGCGCTGAGGGCGCTGAGCGTCTTGTTTTTTGTTTTTTGTTTCTATATGATAGTCTGTGTAATCCGTGTAATCTGTGGCTCTGCCCAGTGTGAACTATGTGGTTCAATTCTTCGAATCCCAATTAATGAAATTTGTAGCTTTCGAACTGGAATTTAGAATTTTAATCATTAATTTCGGTCCATATTTTTACCTAAACTCCATTTTATATGACATACATTAACAGCATTATGGCGCGCCAAATTCTTGATTCGCGCGGCAACCCAACCGTAGAAGTAGACGTGATCACCGAAAACGGAGTAATTGGCAGGGCTGCGGTTCCTTCAGGGGCTTCAACCGGTACACATGAAGCTGTTGAACTGCGTGATAACGATAAAACGCAATACATGGGGAAAAGCGTAAATACTGCTGTTAACAATATTAATACGATATTAAACGAAAATCTGAAAGGCGTTTCCGTAATGGATCAACCCCTTATTGATGGCGCTATGCTTGGATTAGATGGCACTCCGAACAAATCTGTTTTGGGCGCAAATGCAATACTTGGGGTGTCGCTTGCAGTTGCAAAAGCCGCCGCTCAGGAAAGCGGAATGCCTTTGTACCGCTATGTTGGAGGGATAAACGCCAATCTGCTGCCTATTCCGATGATGAACATTTTGAACGGTGGCGCTCATGCCGATAACGGTATCGATTTCCAGGAGTTTATGATCATGCCGGTTGGTGCCGAAAATTTTGCTGAAGGTTTGAGAATGGGAACAGAGATTTTTCATCATTTGAAAGCGGTTCTTAAATCAAAGCGTCTGAGCACTAATGTTGGAGATGAAGGTGGATTTGCACCCGATCTTAAAAATAATGAAGATGCCATTAAGTTGGTGTTACAGGCTATTGAAAAAGCGGGATACAAACCGGGAGAAGACGTGTACATTGCCATTGACGCTGCTTCGTCGGAATTTTACGACGCTAAAACCAAACAATATATTTTTAAAAAATCTACAGGTGACAAACTAAGCATTGAACAAATGGTGGATTATTGGGCGGACTGGTGCAAAAAATATCCTATTATTTCGATTGAAGACGGGCAGGCCGAAGACGATTGGGATGGCTGGAAATTACTGACGGATAAGATTGGCGATAAAATTCAGTTGGTTGGTGATGATTTATTTGTAACCAACGAAAGCCGCCTGGCAGAAGGAATCACCAAAGGTGTAGCCAATTCCATCCTTGTAAAAGTTAACCAGATAGGCACGTTAACAGAAACAATTAACGCCGTTCAGCTTGCTCAAACAAATTCCTATACCTCGGTAATGAGCCACAGAAGCGGCGAAACGGAAGATACAACTATTGCGGATCTTGCGGTAGCATTAAGCTGCGGGCAGATTAAAACCGGTTCTGCGAGTCGCAGCGACAGGGTTGCGAAATACAACCAGTTGCTTCGTATCGAAGAACAGTTAGGCACTTCGGCACGTTACCTTGGCAAAGCGTTTAAGTACGCGTTAAAATAAATTTAATTCGGTTAGACCTTCCAAAGTTTGGTGTTTTTTTTGCTGAACTTTGGAAGGTCTTTATGCATCTGCGTTAGGGATTGAGGCATTGTTTGAGCTCTTTTGTATTTGTCCTGCAAGGCAAATGCAAAAAGCGAGTGCCGAAAGCCCGACCCTTCCGCTTCACCGGAATTAAACCCTGGCGGAAGGGGAACGCCCAAAAAATAATAATATAAATGCTTTGTTTATAGCAGGGCAGATTGTAAATTAGTAGCTAGATAAATTCACAAAAAAAGATGGATCCATTAAAAGATAAGTTTAAAGCTAAAGCAGAAGTTTTAGCTGCTGAAATTAAAGATATTATTAAAAATTACGGTGATCTTAAATTAGGAGAGATTACTGTAGCACAGGTGTACCAAGGTATGCGCGGCATGCCGGGAATGGTGACAGAGACTTCGCGGTTAGATCCTGAAGAAGGAATTCGTTTCAGGGGATATAGTATTCCTGAACTACGCAAGGCTCTGCCTAAGGCGCCGGGCGGCACTGAGCCTTTACCGGAAGGAATTTTTTACCTGATGTTAGTGGGCGAATTGCCTACTCAGGAAGATGTAAATTTTATAACTACAGAATGGTTAAAGCGAAATAATGTTCCAAAACATGTGTTTGATGTTATTGAGCAATTACCTGTTGACGCCCATCCTATGACACAGTTTGTTGTTGGTGTAATGGCCATGCAAACCGAAAGCGTTTTTGCAAAGGCTTACGCTAAAGGAATGAGCAAAAAAGATTATTGGGATTATGCCTATGAAGACAGCATGAACCTGATTGCACGTTTACCGCGCATTGCAGCATATATCTACCGACGCAAATACAAAGGCGGCGTTCATATTGAACCGGATCATAAACTGGATTGGGCGGCTAACTTCGCGCACATGCTGGGTTACGAAGAGTTTGACATGAAGCGTTTAATGCGTTTGTATTTAACCATTCACGTTGATCATGAAGGCGGAAATGTTTCGGCACACACCACTCACCTTGTAGGTTCTGCACTCTCTGATCCGTATCTTGCTTTTGCAGCAGGTATGAACGGTTTGGCCGGACCACTGCACGGTTTAGCTAACCAGGAAGTTTTAAACTGGATCATGGAGTTAAAAGAAACCCTCGGTGGAGGATTACCTACAAAAGAACAGATTGCTGAGTACATTAAAAAAACTTTAGCGGAAGGCAAAGTGGTACCAGGTTATGGTCACGCTGTGCTTCGCAAGACAGATCCACGTTTTGCAGCTCAACAGGATTTTTATAAAACGTATATAAAGCACGATGATATTTGCGAAATAGTTCAGATGGTTTATGAAGTTGCGCCTCCGATTCTTGAAGGAACAGGCAAGATCAAAAATCCGTGGCCGAATGTTGACGCTCACTCCGGCGCTTTGCTGGTTCACTACGGCATGCATGAGTATGATTTTTATACCGTGTTGTTTGGTGTTAGCCGCGCTTTAGGCGTGCTTGCGAGTTTGATCTGGGATCGTGCAACAAACTCTCCGATTGAACGTCCGGGCTCATTAACAACCGATAACATTAAAGCTAAAATTAAAGCCGCTCAAGAGGCAGCAAAGTAATTTCAGATTTGAGATTCTTAGAAGTGAGATTTTAAATTAAGAAGCCGGCTGTTTAGTCGGCTTTTTTATTTGCGGGCAATGTAAAGGCGTACATATTTTCCGTTTTTGTGGGATAGGAAACCAAAAGCTCCATGCCCTCAGCAAGATCTTTGATCAGGTGGATTCCCAATGTAGTTATTTTGAGTTTTTCGTTAAAGTCAAAGCCTTTACCATTGTCGCCGATCCTGATATGGATACTGTGATCATTAGCCTGGTGTAAGCGTACAAACAATTTGTAATCGCTGTTACCCGGCAAACCATATTTGATTGAATTTAGAAATATTTCTGTAACAATTAAACCAATGTGCATGGCCTCCCGCGTGGTTAAATAATTGTTCACGATATCAATGTGCTCAACAATTCCGTTTTCTATGCTCGGGTGAGCTCTCTTAAATTCCTTTACAAGTTCGTGGAGGTATTCCGATAAATTAATGTTTGTGTGATTTTGCGATAGATCCAGCATATCGTGAATCTTAATCATTGACATGATACGCTGCTCATACTCCTCCATAAGAACAGAAGGGTTGTCGGTTTTACCCCTGTTTTTGCTGATGCGCAGAAGACTCACCAGAATAGCGAAACTGTTTTTCACACGATGATTTATTTCTTTGATCAGCAGATCTTTTTCAAGGAGTGCTTTATCGAGCTTGTGCTGCGCGGCCCTCCGATGCCTGGCCTCCAGCGTTGAAGCAAGAACAAAAGAAACACTGAGCGCAAAACTTTGTTCTTTACTGTTAAATCTTCGTTTCGCACCGACTTTTTCAAAACATAAAACCCCGATCACTTCTCCCGCAATCCGAATAGGTATATCCATCAGCGATTCTACCTGCAGCGGTTTGGCATAAGGAATACTCAGCTCTTTGGTTGCCCTGTTGTTGTGAATGTTCTCTGCAAGAATTATTTTATTTGTTTCAAGCGCTTTAAAATAGATCGGATAATCGCTTTTAAGAAGAACCGAATCCTTTTTTAATTCCCGTGTGCGGATATCATACTCTCCCATGGATACAAGGCTCGTTCTATCCTGGTTATAGAGCCATACACTTACACGTTCTATTTTCAGGGAAGCAACAATCTGGGTTGCGAAATCGAGCATGATATTATCAATATCCTCGCGTTCGAGCCAGTGAACCTTGGATAAATTATCCAGTTCGTCGAGAAGATTTATTGATTTGTCGACCATTTTCTTAATCTAAGATAATTTTATTTTCCACATAAAACTATAAAGTTCAGGGGTTTTAACATATAAGTTCTTTAATTTTCATTTAACTTAGCATCCTAAAAATTAGCCTTGTTTCTAAAACATAACACTGGTATCACATAGAACTTTTAAAAAATAAATTATATATACATGAAAAAATTATTATTCAGATATTTCTCTGGCATTTTTATTTCTGCCGTTAGCATTTTCAGTTTCTCATCGTACAAAAACGTTCCAAAAGGAACTGTTGGTCACCACCAGACCATTTACGATTTTAAATTAAAAACACTGGAAGGAGAAGAAATTACACTTGCCAAATTTAAGGGGAAGAAAATGCTTTTAATAAACGTTGCCAGTGAATGCGGCTTTACTCCGCAATATAAAAGCCTTCAGGCTCTGCACGAACAATATGGCAGCAAGGTAGTGCTGGTAGGTTTTCCGGCTAATAATTTCGGAGGACAAGAACCCGGCTCAAGCACGGAAATTAAAACCTTTTGCACAAAAAATTATGGTGTTACTTTTCAGATGATGGATAAAATAAGCGTGAAGGGAAGCGATATGCACCCTTTGTATAAATGGCTCAGCACTAAGGAAGAGAACGGAACCTGCAGCGATGCGCCAAACTGGAACTTCTGCAAATATCTTATCGATGAAAAAGGAAAGATCATTAAATTTTTTCCGAGTAAGATTGATCCGATGAGTAAGGATATTACTGGCTTATTGTAGATTTTAAACCCTGTTGTCATGTCGACGCAGGAGACATCTGTGAGCGATATTCGACGCAGATCTCTCACCCGATGAAGATATCTGGATTCGAGAAGACATCGCGGGTATAATTCGTGTAATCGTCCTGAACGCAGTGAAGGATTAATTCGTGTCTTACTTTCCTCCTGAACGCAGTGAAGGATAATTAATGTAATCATAGGAACATCCCCTTCATTCTAATTTGCGTAATTCGTGGCTCATCTTTCCGTTGAATCCAGAATCATAAAAGATCGCTTCGGCCTGGTGTTTCGTGGTATGCCTCGCGGACGGGCGACTGTCATGTCGATCGTCCGCCGCGGCGGAGAAAGATATCTGCGAACATCTTCAGAAGATACTCCTTAGCCGCCATCAGCGGTATCTGCGGCAGATCAGCGAGAAATTTCTCATCGATCTATCCTGTAAACAAAATTCAGCTTACTCGCCTCACCGTAATAAGCCATTTCTTCTGCCGCTATTTTAACTGCACCCAATCGCTCAATAGCCTTTTGCGACCGTACATTCACCGCGCCGATATGAAATAAAATATGGTTAACGTATTTAAACGCGTGATCCATCATCATTTTTTTGACAGCCGGATTATATTTCCCACCCCAGTAATTTCGTGCGAAAAAGGTATACCCGATCGCTATCTCTGAATTATCTTTTCCTGTGGTGTAAAAGCGTGTGCTTCCGATGATCTTTCCTGTAAGCTTATCAATTATTTTAAATGCACCCTTCGACTCCATCGCTCCTTTAAAAAAGTTTTCGAATATTTCCCTCTTCCACCTGTCTTTATTTGGATGCTGCTCCCAGATCAAAGGGTCAGCGGCTACAGTATACAATTCTTCAAAATCTTCTTGCTGTAAAGGCAAGAGCTTTACAAATTCATTTTCAAGTAGGGGCTGTAAGTCGAAATGTTTCATTTAATATTCTTTCAGATACATTTAAAGGGTTCATCAGTTCTCGATACGCTTCGCTACTCGAACTGACATCTTCCCGATACGCTTTTCCGCTCCGCTGCAAAGCTACTCGAACTAACTCACGTTGTCACTTCGAGTAGATCCGACGCAGGAGGATCGTATCGAGAAGGGACGGTGTGAACAGTTCTCGATACGCTCCGCTACTCGAACTGACATTATTTCTACAAACACCAGTCTATTGGTTCTTTTCCCTTTCTCACTAAATACTCATTCGCCTTTGAAAAGTGTTTGCTTCCAAAATAAGCTCCCCTTGCGAGTGGCGAAGGATGCGCGGCCTGAAGGATCAGGTGTTTGGCTTCATCAATCAAAGGCACTTTGGCCTTTGCGTAATTGCCCCACAGCATAAAAACCACATTTTCTTTTTTCTCCGAAATCAGTTTAATAACCGCATCCGTAAATTGTTCCCAGCCTTTGTTCTGGTGACTACCAGGCGTACTTTGCCTTACGGTAAGCGTGGCGTTTAACAGAAACACACCCTGCTTTGCCCATCTCTCAAGATTTCCGCTTAACGGAATCTCACAATTGCAATCTGATTTTAATTCTTTAAAAATATTCGCAAGGCTCGGCGGAAATCTTACGCCGTCATTTACAGAAAAGCTCAAACCATTCGCCTGTCCTGCACCATGATAAGGGTCCTGACCCAGTATCACAACCTTTACATCCTCAAATGGAGTTAAATTAAAGGCCGAAAAAATAAGTTTCTCCGGAGGAAAGACTAAATGGCTTTTTTTTTCTTCATCAAGAAAATTCCGGAGACCGAAAAAATAATCTTTCTTAAATTCTTCGGACAAAATTGCTTTCCAGCCTGCGTCGAGTTCGGCATCAATCATGTATTACTCCTGCACATAAGTTTTAAATTTATACGAGCCTCCGGTGTACAGGTAACCGTTTAACGATACCTCAGCAACGCCTTCTGAATTAATGTTTATCTCATACTTGTACGTGTTGCCGCTCAAGCCGGAGACTGCTTCCATCTTAAACTTGGTTTTTTTTGTGGACTCATCAAAACTTTTTTCGATATTCTGTAGTTTGTATAGTTGCGATTCAATACTTTCCGTGATAATATTATGCGTCATCGTTTTATCAATAAAGGAAAAATTGAAAAGCTGGAAAGTTTCTTCCGTTTTAATCTCACCCTTATCGGCATAAATTATTTTTTTAGCGCAAAAGGTCAGTCCTTTCAGTTCGGTAAATTGGGCCTTTGCAACACACAGGCCAGCACAGAAGAGAACAAGTAATAATTTTTTCATGGGGTATAATTTTAAACTAAAGTAACAAGATTTAAAATAAAACCAGCACAATCTTAATAAATGACATAATTTCTTAATAAATTAGGCATGGTTATTAAATCCAGCTCAATGAGAAATCTATTATTTGCCTTAACCCTGCTTTCTGCCTCAGGCTTAATTGCTCAAAACCGCAGTATTAATTTTGAAACAGGTAATCTCGCTTCGGTGCTCGGGAAAGCGAAAAAAGAAAATAAACTCATCTTTATTGATGCTTATACTACCTGGTGCGGCCCGTGCAAACAAATGGCCAAAGCTGTTTTCACTAACGATTCTGTTGCCGATTTCTTTAACGCCCGTTTTGTGAATTATAAGATGGACATGGAAAAAGGAGAAGGGATTGATTTCGCGAAAAAATATGAAGTGAACTGCTACCCTAATCTGATCCTTATTAATGGAGATGGAAACCTGGTGCATCGCTCTGCCGGTTACCTGGAGTCGACTGTATTTCTTGCCTTCGCACGCAATGGACTAACGCCCGGTAAAACGTTTGTGGATCTGAAAACGGGTTATGAAAAACAAGGACTTACGGAGAACAATGTTACCGCCTATCTGGAGTTGCTTTCGGGCGCGTGTTTTAATTCTTCTTCAGTCGTGAACGCATATATCAGCTCTATAAAAGAAGCGGATCTGGTGAAGCCCGCTAACTGGCAATTGGTGAAGGATTATATTCAAGATTACAGGTCCCGTGAAATAACATACCTGATTAAAAACGCCGCCTTGTTTGAAGAAAAAGTTGGAAAAAGAGAAACAAATCAAAAGATTGTGAAAATGGGCGCGGGTTATTTTGAGCCCTATGTACAAGCAAAAGAGTATGACAAAGCCGCTTTCGAAAAAGCTAAAGAAGAATTTAAAAACCTGAACTGGCCCAATAGCGAAAAAATACTTTTTGACGCGGATCTTAAAATAAAATACAGGTTCGACAAACCTGCTTTTTACGCTTCGGCTTCAAAAGATTTCTTAAAGTATAACAATGAAAATGCAGGTGCCCTGAACTCGATAGCCTGGAAGTTTTACGAAAGCGTAACGGATAAAGATCAGCTGAAAGCCGCATCTGAAATGGCCAAACGCGCCTGTGAGCTGGAAAACAATTACCCTAACCTTGATACTTACGCCTCGGTTCTTTTCAAACTCGGCGATTACACTGAAGCGAATAAGATGGCCGAGCTTTCCATTGAAAAAGCAAAACTTGCGAAACTAAGTCCTGAAGATTATAAAGAAACGAGCGAGCTTCTTAAAAAAATAAAAGCTAACTTAAAATAGACGCTGCAAGGCAAACGTAAAGCCCGGCAGTTTCTGTACGTAAGCGGTTATCGCCAAGATCAAGGCTGTTAAATTTGTTTTTGGAGGCGTACTCAACTTCTTCCAAAGCAAAATCACCCTCGGGCCCTATTAAAATCAGGGTAGACTTCCCTTTAAAATTTATTTTTTTAACGGATTGCTTTTCACTTTCAAAACAATGAGCAATAAAATTCTGATCGCATTTGCTGGTTTCAATTAACTGTTTAAACGGAAGCAATTCATTTACTTTTGGAATGTATGCTTGAAGGCTTTGTTTTACGGCGCTCTCAACAATTTTCCTGATCCGCTCAGGCTTAATAACCACACGCTCAGAATTTTTACATTGGATAAAAGATATTTCATCTACCCCAATCTCAATCGCTTTTTCAATCATCCATTCAATCCTGTCTATTTGCTTTGTTGGAGCAATAGCCAAATGCAGCTGATAACCTCGTTTCTTTTGTGCTTCCGGACCAGAAGTAATTCCTGCAATGCATTTTTTCTCCGAGACGCTCGTAAGTATGCCTCTGTAAAAATTCCCCTTACCATCAATGATGTTGATCTCCTCCCCTGCCTTTTTTCGCAGCACTTTTGCGCAATGCCAGCTTTCTTCACTAGTAAGCACAGCCACTTTATCTTCTATGGAAGCTATAAAAATATTCACACTTTAAAAATACGTAATTTTGGAGGAATGAATTACCTCGCCCATTCTTTTTTATCACGCAATGAACCGGGGCTTACAGTCGGTAACTTTATTGCCGACCACATTCACGGTAACCATTATGAAAAATACGCTCCGGCAATAATTGAAGGGGTGCTGCTTCACCGGCGCATTGATACATTTACCGACGCACATGAAAAGTTCAAAGAAAGCAAACGATTTTTTTACAAGGGTTACGAAAAATATAGCGGTATTTTAATTGATATTTATTTTGATCACTTACTCGCAAAAAATTTTGACACTTATTCCGCAATACCTTTGCAGCAATACTGCGACAGCGTTTATAAAATGTATACCGCGCATATTAAACAGCTTCCTCCAGACAGCGCCCGATTTTTAGATTATGTATTGCACAACAATATTTATTTTAATTACAGCACCCTCGAAGGAATAGAACGTGTCCTGTATCACCTATCGCACCGCATTAATCATGGTATTCTTTTAAATACTTCCATTAAACTTTTTACGGATAACGAAATACAAATTCAAAAGAATTTTGAGATATTTTTCAAAGACGCTCTAAGAGAATTCCGGTAAAAACATGTTGTTTCCAGGCATGTTTTTATCATGTTAAATTTATCATGAAGAAACTCTTATTTATCCTATGGGTTTTATTTGCTGCCGATTGCTTGTCACAGGCCGGACTTTCCTGGGCAAAGAAAATAGGCTCTAAAAATGCCGATGGTGCCTATCGCATTACTGTTGATCAATTGGGGAATTCTTATACCATTGGCAGTTTCAGTGATCGGGTTGACTTTGACCCAGGAGTGGATACGTGTTATCTTACAGCATTAGGAAATTTTGACGTGTATGTCTGCAAGTTTAACGCTCTTGGTAAGTTTCTCTGGGCTAAACGTTTTGGCAGCACGAACCTGGAATATGGAATTGGGATATGTACAGACAATGATCAAAATGTATACCTCACCGGTAAATTCAGTGGGTACATGAATTTAAATTATGGCACTAACAATGGCTACCTGGGCTCTTATGGCGATTACGATATTTTTATTTTTAAGCTAAACACCAACGGTGATCTTATTTGGGCGCGTAAGATTGGAGGTAGCGGTGCGGACGCTCCCACTGATATCGCGGTAGACCATGAGAACAATGTTTATACTTCCGGATTTTTTAATCAGGTAGTTGATTTTGATCCGGGTGACGATGTCTTTTATCTGGAAAGCGATTCTTTTGGGCCCTACGGCGATGGGTATATTAATAAACTCGATCCCAATGGAAACTTTGCGTGGGCCAGAAAAATTGCTGGGGCCGGTTATCCCTATAATTATGCTATTGCCTGCGATCCGGAAAATAATTTACTGCTCACTGGTTCCTTCAATCAAATTACTGATATGGATCCCGGGAAAGGTATCGTAACTTTTACGAGCGCTTCGTATCCGCTTTATCTTCCGGATATTTTTATAAGTAAATTTAATACTCACGGAATTTTTACCTGGTGCCGGCAGATTGCAGGCCGAAGCCGAAAAGAACCGCGCGACCTTGCAGTAGATAAAAACGGATTCATTTACCTTACCGGTAATTTTAGTGACACTACGGATTTTGATCCCGGATTGGGAACGTTCGATTTAATGAGTGACTGGGCAGGTGATATGTTCGTGAGTAAATACAATTCGAATTGCTCACTTGAATGGGTCAAGCAAATTACTGATACCGGCGGTTGGACGGTTCCTCTTTCAATTGGTGTTGATAAAAAAGGAAGTGTTTATACAACGGGGTATTTTAGCAATGCAGATTTCGATCCCGGGCCGGCCTATTATTTTCTTCAATCACCCAGTGTTCCGGGGCTGTTTGTAAGCCAGTTGAATGCTAACGGCGAATTTGAATGCGCTTTTAATCTTGGTAATAATTCTCCGTGTGGTACCACTGGTCAGGGACTCGCAATTGGTCCGCAATCTGAGCTTTATGTGTGTGGTGTATTTAGCCGGACAATTGATTTTGATCCATCTGCCCAAACACTTAATTTAACTGCCGAAGGCATCTTTGATGGGTTTGTTGCCCGTTATAGTTCATGTTCAGAAGCCGTAGCTATTGAAGAAGCTTTCTACTCTGTAGGTGACCCGATTATTTATCCCAATCCAACAAACGGACTCTTAAATTTTAAAAACCATCTATTTAATGAACTGAAAGTATATAAT
>JACDDR010000063.1:19157-22159 GCA_013816895.1 Bacteroidota bacterium | reverse complement strand
GGTGGGGGCTCTTTGATCCGATCTTGAGGGGGCTGTTTGCTCCGGTCAAGTGGGGGCTCTTTCAAGCGGTCAAATGGGGGCTGTTACAACGGAATTTCCAGTATGCTTTCTTTTGTAAAAAGAAGCAAAGATAAAATTTCAACTATAATAGTTTATTCAGTTGACCGATTTTCTCGATCAGGTGGAAATGCAATTTATATTACTGAGCAATTAAAAAAGCAAGGTGTTAATTTGCAAGCGGTAACTCAACCCTCAGATACCTCAACGCCAAGTGGAAAATTGCAACAGAACATTCAATTTATTTTTAGCGAGTATGATAACCAACTCCGGAGAGAAAAATGTGTTGCCGGAATGAAAGAGGCAATGCAAAGCGGAAGATGGATTGGTAAAGCACCTTACGGATATGAAATTGCACGACAGGAAGGCAAAAACACTATCGTGATAAATGAAAAAGGAAGAATTTTTAAGAAAGCATTTGAATGGAAAGCGTTTGAAAAACTTTCTTCAGCAGAAATTTCAAGAAGACTTTTATTATTTGGATTAACGGTTGATGAAAGAAGGATATCTGAATTCATGAGGAATCCTTGGTATTGCGGTTATATGTCCCACAAGCTTTTGGAGGGCAAATTAGTTAAAGGTCAGCATGAGGCTTTAATTTCCCACGAATTATTTATGAAGGCTAATGCCGAAGTAGAAAAAAACGAACACGGGTATAGCCTTCATTTTGAAAACGAGCCAATCCCTTTAAAGGGCTTTCTAAAATGTAATAAATGCGGTCAGCCAATGAGGGGTTATGTTATAAAAATTAAAAATCTGCCTTATTATAAATGCAATACCAAGGGCTGTTGCAATAATAAAAGCGGTAAAGAATTACACATTGCCTTTAAAGGCATCCTTGAACAACTGAAGCTAATTTTATTGCCAAATACGAGAGATTTCCTTAAGAAGCAGGTAATAGCCACCTACAACAAAATAAACCGGGAAAGGGAAGAAAATAAGGAAACTATCAGGGAACAAATAATGGAGTCGAACCGCAAAATCCAAAGGCTTGAAGAACGCTTCATGGAGGAGCAAATTACCCTTGATCTTTACCAAAAATACGGCAACCTTTATAAAGAAGAATTAAAGAAACTGGAGGATGCCCACAGCGAAACCGGAAAACGAGTGTCGAACCTTGAAAAATGCATAGATGTTGCTTTTGAAATGGCGTGTAACCTGCACAAAATGTGGGATGTCCTGACTTTTAAGGATAGAGTGATAATGCAAAAAGCAATCTTTCCGGAAGGTATTCAGTATGATAAGAAAATCAACCGATGTCGAACCAAAGAAATAAATTTTGTGATTCGCTACATCTCGCAACTGTCAAAGGATGCAGGGGAAATAAAAAGCGGGGATTCAAACATTATATTTGAAATCCCCGCTTTGGTGGGAACTACTGGGTTCGAACCAGTGACCCTCTGCTTGTAAGGCAGATGCTCTGAACCAGCTGAGCTAAGCTCCCATTTTTTAAGTCTGCAAATGTAGCAGAATATTATTAATTATTCAAACAAATAATTATTTATTTACATCTTCCAATCCCGAATCAGGAATCAACATTCCATCAACAAGAATACGTCCGCAATGTTCGCAAACAATAATTTTTTTGTTGGTACGAATATCTAATTGTCTTTGTGGTGGAATTTTATTGTAGCAACCTCCACATGCATCACGTTCTACCGCAACTACCGCTAAACCATTGCGGGTGTTTGCACGAATGCGCTTGTAAGCGTTCAGTAACCTGTCTTCAATAGTGTCAGAAGCTTTCTTGCTGTCAACCACTAATTGTCTTTCTTCCTTTTCAGTCTCGTTGATAATTTCCTCGAGTTCGCTTTTCTTAATCTTAAGATCTTTACTGCGCTCTTCGAATTCAACCTTGCTTTTTTCTAAAAGTTCAGCTTTTATTGTGATTAAAGCTTTCGCTTCTTTAGTCCTTTTTTCAGCTAACTGAATCTCAAGATTTTGAAATTCTATTTCCTTTGTTATCGCATCGTACTCACGGTTATTGCGAACCTTGTTTTGCTGCGCTTCGTATTTTTTTATGTTCGCCTGAAAATCTTTAATGTTTTGCTTTTTTTCATTCAGCTGATTTTCAAGTTCCTCAACTTCTTCCGTTACATTTCTTAAACGCGTCTCCAATCCCGTTACCGTATCTTCAAGATCACTTACCTCTAAAGGTAATTCTCCTCGAATTGTACGTAAACGATCAATCTTACTGTCAATTAATTGTAATTGGTAAAGGGCTTTTAATTTTCCTTCAACCGCAACATCAATTTTTTCTTTAATTTTAGCGCTCATGTTATAAAAAATAGTTTACCGGGTTAGTTTTAATTTTTGATAAACGGATTGCAAATGTAGGAAATTTTTTCCTAACAATGTCATAAAATATTTCAGGCGTAAACTGCTCGGTTTCATAGTGTCCGGCATCAATCAGCAGTATTTTACCATCGGCATCAAAGTACTCATGGTATTTAAAATCTGCGGTAATAAATGCGTCAGACTTGCTTAAAATGGCCTTTTTTAGCAAAAATCGACCGCTTCCACCACATAAAGCCACCTTTTTAATCATTTTTCCGGCTTTTTTAGTGAATTTAAGGCATTCTGCATTCAACGATTTTTTAACCAGGGCTAAAAAGTCCTCCTCACTGAGTTCAGTTTCCAGTTCTCCTGTAATACCACTCCCTACTGTTTTTAATCTGTTAGCAAGGTCATAAATATCAAATGCAGGTTCTTCGTAAGGATGCGTACTTAACAGTGCTGCTACTACCGCTTGTTCCTTACCGGCCTCAAATATTGTTTCTATCCTTACCTCCTGCTCCACGCTCAGCTTTCCCGCTGTACCTAAAAAAGGATTTGTCAATTCATTTCCTTTAAAAGTACCTGTGCCTTTTAAATTAAAACTGCAACTGTCGTAATTGCCAATATTTCCGCATCCAACGGCAAACAAAGCCTCTAATACCCTTTGG
>JACDDR010000063.1:0-19147 GCA_013816895.1 Bacteroidota bacterium | reverse complement strand
GGATCAAGGATCCTGATATTTTTAAGTCCCAGTTTTTCTGCGATCTTAAAATTTACGCCATTGGTTACATTATCTACATTGGTATGCGCAGCATAAATTGCAATGTTATTTTGAATGGCTTTTATTATTACGCGCTCAATATAAGTAGCACTGGTAATTTTTTTTAAGCCTGAAAACAGTATCGGGTGATGCGAAATAATAAGATTGCATTTGTGTTCTATCGCTTCATCTACTACGCTTTCCAGACAATCGAGCGATAACAGTACCCCTGTAGCTTCCATCGAAGAATCACCCGTTATCAAACCGCAATTATCATAATCTTCCTGGTACGCCAAAGGCGCAAACGATTCGATGGATGAGATGATATCCTGTATGGTCATATATTCTTATTGTTGGTAAACAAAAAATCCCACTTTATTGTGGGACTTTTTAAAGTATTAATCTACCCGTGATTTATGATCTTCTATTTCTGCAAGTTCTTTTAATGCATTAAATGCTTCGTAATCAGCGCGACCACCCTGCATTTGCTCAACCTGTCTTTGTTTCATTTTAACATCCGCTGAAGCAGTTGCTGTATTAACATTGTTCACCGTTAAAACAAATACGCCATTGTCACCAATCACTGGCTTGCTTGTTTGACCGGCCTTTGTTCCGAGGGCAGTTCCGATAAGGATATCATCATGACCAAGGCCCTCAACGTTATGACCTGCAGCCATTAATTTTTCTACTGCTTTAGGCTCTAAACCAAGTTTAGCGGCATATTCAGAAGCACTTTTACTTCCCGCTGCTTTGTTTTTAAATTCATTCATGAACAATTCAGATTTCTTTTCCAATGTTACTTTAGCGATAACATCATCCTTTACTTCTTCAAGTGGAAGCGTTCCTCTGTTTTTTATACCGCTTAGCTTCGCTACAATATGCTTGTCGGCAAAAGAGAAAACAGCCACATCGCCTTTATTTGCAGAGTATGTCCACCTTACAAGTTCCTTTGCTGCCTCAAGACCCGGCAATTGTTTGTCGCTTTCTTTAATATTGTCGGCAATACGAGGCGCCAGTTTTTGTTCGCGAATTCCTTTATCAAATAGTTCGGCTGAATTATGCTTGCCTCCGAATTCATTTGCAGAAGCAAAAATTTTCTGATTGGTTTCATCGCTTGGTGCAATTTGTTTAAAGATCTGCGCAACACGGTAACTGTTGTGGCGCGCTTTGCTAACGTCCAGCACTTCGATGATATGGTATCCGAATTGTGTTTGAATAACGCTGATGTTTCCTTTAGTACCCATTAAACCTGCATCTTTAAACGGCTGTACAAAACCTTTATTCTCGTCAAACCATCCATAGTCACCGCCATTGGTCTTACTTCCCATATCGTCACTAACGGTTTTCACCAGTGTGTCGAAGGAAACTTTCTTTTCTTTTAAAAGAACCAGTAAACTATCGGCCTGTTTTTTAGCTTGCTCGTTGCTTTTCTTTGGCTGCTGGGTCTGAGGATCGATTGTGCCAATTAAAATATGACGGACTTTTGCGCTGTCGGCAATTGAATTAACGCCTTCAAGCTTGTATATCTTAAAGAAAGCGCCTTCGTTGTATGGGCCAAAAACCGCTCCTACAGGCGCAGTAAAAATACTTGAATCGCGAACGATCATTGACTTTTTATTGAAATCCTGAATCGTGATATTCCCGTTCTGACTTTCCTGTGCGATAAACGAACTGTCTTCTCTTAAATTTTTTCCTTTGAACTCTGCTGCTGCACGCTCTGCGTCTTTTTGAATAGCTGCAAGATCGTCCGCACTTGGAACTACATTAAATGCAACGTATTCTATTTTACGGGTAGTTTCAATGTTTTTAAATTCATAAGAGTGATCATTATAATACTTCTGAATGTCAGCATCCGTTACTTTCACAGCACTGTCGCTCATTGTATCAAAACGCTTAATCACATACGTAAGGCTTAATGAAGTGTTATCTGTCTTAGACATTTCCTTTGCTTCCGCTGTAGTAGTGTATAAACCTTTACGGATAAGGGAAGCGTACTTTTCAGCATAACGCGTGTTTTTCACATCTTCTTCCATTTGCTTAATAAATCCTTCTTCATTTGGACCAGCATTCTGAACAAACTGTTTCCATTTTCCACGATCCAGGTTACCATCGGGGCCCGCCAATTGCTCATAAATACGGCCTGTTTTCTGGTCGGTTAAACGCTGCGATATAAGCGGCGAAGGGTTTGCAACCACTTTATCGTATACTTCATTTTCGCCAACAGTAATGCCTACTTTATTGTACTCAGGCTTAATTACCATGTCGGAAATCATTTGCTGCCACACATAATCAACCACCTGGCTGCGTGTAGCATCATCTATATCATTGCTTTGTTTTTGCTGACGGATCACATTCAACTGGTTTTCAACACGCATCAGGAAATCATTCCTGTCGATTTTCTTACCATTGATCACGCCTATTGTAGAAGCATCGCCTCCGCCAAATATACTCTGGCCGGAGCTCAGAAGGCTCTCAAGAATAAAGATCAACAAGGCAAGTCCAACAATCCCTACGAGTAGGCCTGTTCTTCTCCTGATTTTTTCCAGTACACTGGTGCTTTCTTTCTTGTTCTCTGCCGGTTGCACATTTTTTTCGTTACTCATCACTTATAAGATTTTTAAGACTGGCAAAGATAATGGTTTATGTGAAACAGAAAAATTGAATTT
The DNA here is from genome assembly GCA_013816895.1 of Bacteroidota bacterium. Taxonomy (GTDB): domain Bacteria; phylum Bacteroidota; class Bacteroidia; order B-17B0; family Aurantibacillaceae; genus Aurantibacillus. Next base: position 16,442 of record JACDDR010000063.1, on the reverse strand, counting down.
TTAGGGTATTTTTTAGTTTAATCCCGGTATTTCCCGGATTTAATCAGCATCCTTGCGATAGGATTACCGAAGAAAACCAGGAAATCTATATTTTTCAACAAAGCCTAAAGCCAACTCAGTTCTTTGTAATTTTAAGGTTGTGAGCGGGAATGTAATAATTAAGGAGGCGAAGTTTGACGATGCAGTAAAAACCTACATTTTTTTTGTGGTTCTTTTTTTTCTGATAATTACCTTTATCGGAATTCTCTTTTTACCATTCTGGATATTTGGTTTGGGTCACTGGTTAAGCAACAAATATTTTCACACTTTAAAATGTCAGCTTTCCTCTAAAAATCTAAAGTTTTCAAAAGGACTGATTCTTCGCATTGAAAAAACCATCCCACTTGAAAACATCCAGGATCTCTCTTTCATTGGCGGACCAATCCTTCGCGCTTTCGGATTAACGCTCATCAGGGTAGAAACAGCGGGTGGCGGCGGAAAACACAACTCGAGTATGATGAGCATGATCGGTATAATTGATGCTGAGGATTTTAAAGATCTGATCCTTGTTCAACGCGAAATTGTTATAAAAGAAAAGTCACAGGGTTATTCCGTAAGACCGGAAACTGCCGTTGGCAACAACGAAAATTTATTGCAGGACATTAAAACGGAATTGATTATGATCAAACAGATCCTTCAATCCAAATCACAAATCTGAAATTCTAATTCTTAAATGCTAAACAAAGAATGTTCTTAATATTTGATACCGAAACCACAGGCCTTCCACGCAATTACAACGCGCCTCTTACCGATTTCGACAACTGGCCAAGGATGGTACAGGTGGCCTGGCAGCTGCACGATGCGCAGGGAAATTTATTGCAGAACAGTTCTATTATTATAAAACCCGAAGGCTATTCCATTCCTTTTGCCACAATACAAATTCACGGCATTACCAATGAGCGCGCTCATGAGGAAGGCGAGGATCTTAAAAGCACCTTACAAAAATTTGCTGATGTTGTAACTAAGACCACTTATTTATGCGGACATAACATCGAGTTTGATTTGAATATCGTCGGCGCTGAATTTCTGCGTTGCGGTTTAACAAACATTCTTGAAAACAAACCGTTTATTGATACCAAGAATGATCAAACGACCGAATACTGTGCGCTTCCGGGCGGCAGAGGTGGTAAATTCAAATGGCCAACTTTAACCGAACTTTATCAGAAATTATTTAATACCGGTTTTGATGATGCGCACAACGCCGCGTTTGACGTAGCTGCTACTACCAAAGTATTTTTTGAAATACTTAAACGTGGAATTACAAAAGTACGTGAACTTCCGGCCGATCTTCTTCCGACCATTAATTATGTAACTCCTGATTTTACCGAGCTTAAAAAACATGAGCAGTACTGGAAGGAACGTAAAGCTAAAGAAGCACAGGAACGGGAACTTGCCAAACAAAAAGAAGAAGCGGCCGCATTGGCTGCTATTGAAAATACATCAGCGGGCGCCGATTTAAATTTAAAATTCAGTCACCTTCACAACCATACACAATTCTCCGTTCTGCAATCTACCAGCGATGTAACGAGCCTTGTAAACAAAGCGCTGGAATTTAAAAGTCCCGGCGTTGCGTTAACCGACCATGGCAACATGTACGGCGCTTTTATATTCTGGAAAGAAATTGACAGTCAGAATAAAAAAATAAAAGAGCATAACGCAGCGGTTGAAAAAGGTGAAATTGTTGGAGAGAAGAAAGACGAATTAAAATGTATTATTGGTTGCGAAGTAAATATTTGCGCAAATCATCTTGATAAAACAAAAAAAGATAACGGCTTTACGCAAGTACTCATTGCAAAGAACCGTAAAGGTTACGAAAATTTATGCCGTATCAGCTCCCTTGGCCTTATTGATGGAGCGTATTATGTGCCCAGAATTGATAAAGACATTTTAGTTAAATATAAGGAAGGCCTGATAGCGACCACAGGTTCTTTAAACTCCGAAGTGCCTTACAGCATTATTAATATTGGCGAACAACAGGGCGAACAGGCTTTTTTATGGTACAAGGAATTATTCGGGGAAGACTTTTACGTTGAACTGAATCGCCAGCATAAGAACCAGGACGAAGAATACGCGAACGAAAAACTTCTGGCACTCGCAAAAAAACATAACGTTCCGTACTTTGCCGCCAACAGCAATTATTATATTGATAAGAAAGGTTCGGAAGCACATGATATTTTATTATGCGTAAAAGACGGCGAAAAGAAAAGCACGGCAGTTGGAAAAGGCAAAGGCTTCCGTTACGGTATGCCCAACCAGGAATTTTATTTTAAATCTCCTGCCGAGATGGCTGTTCTTTTCAAGGATCTTCCTGAAGCGCTTGAAAACACTAATTTAATAGTCAATAAAGTTGAGCAGTTTAAACTGGGCCGCGAAGTGCTTCTTCCTAAATTTGAAATTGCTGAAGAGTTTATTGCAGGTAACACGCAGGCCATCAATGATTCCTTTGCACGAATTGTTTCGTTAAAAGAACAAGACTGGAGTTCCAAAAATTATAATCCCGACCAAATTGAACATGAAAAATCGGAAGTAAGACTCATTGCCGAGCAATTTGTTTATATGAGCGAGCTCACGTATAAGGGCGCCGCTAAACGTTATCCTGAATTAACGCCGGATAAAAAAGAACGCATTGATTTTGAACTGGCAACCATTGAACGGATGGGTTATCCGGGTTACTTTTTAATTGTTGCTGATTTTATCAGTGAAGCAAGAAGACTTGGTGTTTCCGTTGGTCCGGGTCGTGGATCAGCCGCGGGTTCCGCCATCGCTTATTGCCTGGGTATTACCAATGTTGATCCCATTAAGTTCGACCTCCTCTTTGAGCGTTTCTTAAATCCCGATCGTGTTTCCATGCCCGATATAGATATTGATTTTGATGATGAAGGCCGCGGAAAAGTAATTGACTATGTGATTAATAAATACGGATCAAACCAGGTTGCACAAATCATCACCTATGGAACGATGGGTGGAAAATCCGCCATCAAAGATACGGCAAGGGTTTTAGATCTTCCGCTGGATGATGCGAATCGCCTCACCAAAATGTTTCCCGATAGCCTTGATGCAAAATTAAGAGCCTTATTAAAACCAGGTGGCATTGATCCTAAATATTTAAGTAAGATAGAAGGCAAGCGCGATGTGATCGATCAGTCGCATCAGTTTAGAAAGTTAGCAGAAGAAAAAACACCGGAAGCAGATGTTTTAAAACAGGCTTACGAACTGGAAGGTTGTCTGCGCAATACCGGTATTCATGCCTGCGGAGTAATTATCACACCGGGCGAAATGGTGAAGTACGTTCCCGTTACAAAAGGAAAGGAAAGCGACATGCTTGTTACCCAATTTGATAACTCCGTTGCCGAAAGCGCGGGATTATTAAAAATGGACTTTCTCGGATTGCGCACATTAACAGTTATTAAAGACGCGATCACCCTCGTAAAATTAACGCACGGAATTGAAATAGATATTGACGCGATTTCACTTGAAGATCAAAAAACCTACGAGCTTTTTCAGCGCGGAGAAACCAACGGTATTTTTCAGTATGAAAGTGCCGGAATGCAAAAAGCATTAAAGGAATTAAAGCCCGATAGCTTTACCGATCTCATTGCGATGAACGCTTTGTATCGTCCGGGACCCTTAGCATATATTCCTAACTACATTAACCGTAAGCATGGCCGTGAGGCTATAACCTACGATCTTGAAGGAATGGACGAATTCCTGCAGGAAACGTACGGTATTACAGTTTATCAGGAGCAGGTAATGCGTTTAAGCCAGAAGCTCGCCAACTTCACAAAAGGTGATGCTGACGTTTTGCGTAAGGCCATGGGTAAAAAAGATAAAAAAACGCTTGATAAACTTAAGCCTCTATTTATTGAAAACGCTACTAAGAATGGTCATGATGCAAAGGTTCTTGAAAAAGTATGGAAAGACTGGGAAGCATTTGCTTCGTATGCTTTCAATAAATCTCACTCTACCTGTTACGCCTATGTTGCGTTTCAAACCGCTTATTTAAAAGCCCACTACCCTGCTGAATACATGGCTTCCACGCTTAATCATTCGGGGAGTATTGAAGCCATTGCATTTTTTATGGAAGAATGCAAGCGCATGGGAATTAAAGTTCTTGGTCCGGATGTTAACGAAGGTTTTGGAAAATTCAGCGTAATGCCGAACGGAAACATCCGCTTTGGCATGGCAAGTATTAAAGGCGTTGGAGAAAATGTTGTTACCTCTCTGGTAGAAGAAAGAAACAAGAACGGAAAATTTGTAAGCGTATTCGACTTTGCTTCCCGTCTTGATACAAAATCCATTAATAAGAAAAGTCTTGAAGGCCTTGCTTTATCAGGTGCTTTGGATAGTTTTGAAAATGTTACGCGTTCCATGTTTTTTATTCCCGATGTCGATGGTACGACTTTAACAGACCGGATGATAAAGTACGGCAATCAGAAAAATTTAGGGAATGATACCTCGCAGGCCAGCCTCTTTGGTGGCGATGATGAAATACAGGTAACAGAGCCGCAGCTTCCGAAAGTAGAACCCTGGAGCGCTCTGGAACAACTCAGCAGGGAAAAAGAAGTGGTAGGATTTTTTATCAGTGGCCATCCGCTTGATCCGTATAAATTAATTTTATCACACCGCTGCAATGCCAATTGCGCGCAATTAAAAGCGGGACTTGAACCTTTTAAAAACAAGGAAGTTAATTTCGGTGGGATCATCACCGGCTTTGAAAACCGCACCAGCAAAACCGGTAACGCTTTCGGGAAACTGATCATAGAAGATTATCACGGAAGCACAGAGCTGATGTTGTTTGGAAAAGATTTTATTGAGTACAACAAGTTTATGGTTCAGGGTTTATTTGTGTTTGTAAAAGCCCGAGTGCAGGAACGTTATAATCAACCCGGCAGTCTCGAAATTAAATTAAGCAAGATTGATTTGTTGGAACAGGTAAAGGAAAACGCTTTTAGTGTTATTAAATTAAAAGTGAAATTGAGTTCAGTAAATGATGATTTGATTCTTAAACTTGATGCCCTTGTAAACGCAAGAGCAGGAAAAAGTAATCTTGAATTTTACGTGGAGGATGAAGAACAGCATTTAAATGTAAAACTGTTTTCCAAAAAAAGTAAAGTAGCCATTGATACCGAATTTTTGCTGGAGCTTGATAAGATCACGGATATTAAGTACGATTTAGGGTAACAGACACGCTGTACGAATCGGAACCATTATTCGTTATCCTTTTTAAATCCAATTTTTTTACGAGGCATCTCCGGCTGTTGTAAAAGTTTTTTAAGGGCTTCAAATACTAATTGGATATCACTGTCGTGTTTCCGTATACTCTGATCGTGTCTGAGGACTTTATTTTCCAACTGTTCAAGTTTAACCAAAATATCCTTATGTGTGAATACCAGTCCCCTCATTCTTGTAAAAATCCTAATTATCTGAATATTTACTTCAATCGCCGTTTCGCTATTTAAAACACTGGATAACATTGCAACACCTTGTTCTGTAAACGCGAAAGGAGCCTTTCGAAGGCCCATTCTTTCACTCTTGGATATCACAAATTGTGATTTCCATTTACCAAGGTCCTCTTCAGACATCTGGAACATGAAATCGCCAGGAAATCTTTTTAAGTTTCTTTTAACCGCTTGATTCAAGACTCTTGTTTCCACCCCGTAAAGTTCCGCTAAATCACGGTCAATCATGACTTTCTTCCCGGCTATCATGTATATTTTACTAATTATAATATCTTCAGTTAAAATTATTCCCTTTTCCATTCTAATTAATTATACGTGCAAAAGTAAATGGATGGTCTTAATTTAATTGCCATATTTTATAGCAAATATGCGCCCTGTATTTAGAAAAGCCTACAATGGGAAAGCGCAACTAATCACTTCTAAATCTAGGCTAAAAATCTGCCGAGGTCGTAGTTAATTTCGATCGCTTCATTTTTTTGAAACCACATAGAAAACATAGAATCTATGTCGCCTACGTGGTTTAAATTAAGATACGATTAATGTTTGCTTAAATATTCCGCAACACCTTTATGAGTGTCCTTCATGCCTTCTGCTCCCTTTACCCAGTTTGCAGGACAAACTTCACCATGCTCTTCATTAAATTGCAAAGCGTCCACCATTCTTAATGTTTCATCTACATTACGACCTAATGGAAGATCGTTGATGAGCATGTGACGTACAATTCCTTTTTTATCAATCAGGTACAATCCGCGGAATGCGATCATTGGACCAGTTGCAATTAAATCTCCTTCCTCGTTTACATCATAATCGCCTGACAATGTTCCGTACGCAAGTGAAATTGTTTTCGTAGTATCTGCAACAATCGGATAAGTAACGCCTTTAATACCCCCCGCCTTTTTATCCATTTGCAGCCAGCCCCAGTGGCTCTCTTCTGTATCGGTACTGCAACCCACAACGGCCACGTTGCGGCTTTCGAAATCTTTTAATTTTTCCTGGAAGGCATGAAGTTCTGTTGGACACACAAATGTGAAATCTTTTGGGTAAAAGAAAAACACTACATATTTTTTTCCAAGATATTGTTCCAACGAGAAATTTTCGACGATCTCTCCTTTAACTACCGCGCCCGCTTTAAATGCCGGGGCCTTTTTTCCTACTAAGCTTGTCATATAAAATTGTTTAAAGTTTTAAATATTGTGTAAAAATATGCATTCCTTTAATATGTTTTTAAAGTAACTTGCGTAATCATAAAACCTTAACAAAAAATCGTATGAGTCTGAAAACCGGCCAGTCAGCCCCCGCCTTTAAATTATTCAACACGCAGAAAAAAGAAGTGAGTTTAAGCGATTACAAAGGAAAAAATGTGGTGCTGTTATTTTATCCCTTTGCCTTTTCGGGTACCTGTACCGCTGAGCTATGTAACATGCGCGACAGCATTGCTGTTTATAGCGGCTTAAATGCCGAGATACTGGGAATTTCAACGGATTCAGTATTTACACAGATTAAATATAAAGAAGACCAAAAGTTAAATTTTGAGCTTCTGAGCGATTTTAACAAGGTGACTTCAAAAGAATATGGTTCTTTGTATGATACTTTTATTTTCGGAACGGCGGGTGTGAGTAAGCGTTCGGCTTTTGTGATTGATAAAGAAGGCGTGATTCGTTACGCTGAAGTTCTTGAGAACGCAAGCGAGCAGCCAAGCTACGAGGGGATACAGGAGTGTTTGAAAAAAATAAGCCACGAATTACACGAAAGACACTAATGTGTCATTTCATAAAATAGTTTAGCGAAATTGGTGAAATTAGTGACTCAGTAAGTTAAAGGCAATGGCATTAAAAAAATTCTTCAATAAAGATTTAGTAGAAGCAGGCTGTGATGAAGCCGGCCGCGGATGCCTTGCGGGGCCCGTGTATGCCGCTGCTGTCATTTTACCGAAGAGTTTCAGAAATAAAATATTAAACGACAGTAAGCAACTTACCGAAGCAGAACGTTATCGTTTAAGGCCTGTGATTGAAAAATCAGCTATTGCCTGGGCAGTGGCGGATGTCAGCAACATTGAAATTGATGAAATAAATATTCTTAACGCGTCTTTTTTAGGAATGCATCGCGCACTCGATCAGCTTAAGATTAAGCCGGAATTACTATTGATTGATGGAAACAGATTTAAACCCTACAAAGACATTCGCCACGAATGCATCATTGAAGGAGACGCGCTTTACATGAGCATTGCAGCGGCCAGCGTATTGGCTAAAACCTATCGCGACGACTACATGAAAAAAATGGCGGCTAAGTTTCCTGTGTACAGCTGGGAAACCAATATGGGCTACGCCACCCGCAAGCACCGTGATGCAATTAAAGAACACGGTACCACCGAATTACACCGCATGACTTTCCAGTTACTGCCTTCTCAAATAGAACTGGAGTTTTAAACATCTTTACCTAAATAACTCTCTGCTTTATAACTTTTTCAACGCTCGCTTTTACGTACTTTTAAAAGATTGAGCAGAATTCAAAAAATATTATTCGCGATTTTTATTATCGCAAGTGTTGTGTTCGGATATCTTGGTTACCAAAGTCTGAAAAACACCAAACAACCCTCTGTAAAAGTTTCTGCCTTAATTCCCGATAGCTGCTCCGTATTGCTGTTGTTTGACAATTATCCCGAATTCACAAATTCACTCCGCAATAAAAGTTTGATCTGGCAGGATGTCCGTTTATTATCACACCTGAAACCTTTTGACAAATACCTGGCTTACTTCGATTCAGTTCTCGCCAACAATAATGATTTTAAAGAACTGGCTGAAAACAATCCAATTTATCTTTCAGTTTACCCTGGGAATAAATTTTTAATCGCTTTGAATTTAAAGGAACTTTCTGATGAAAAACGATTTAAAGAAAAATTGAGCCTGTTCACCAATGCTCCCGCTTTGATTAAGACTTCTTTGCAGGATGGCGTGTTAGGTATTTCGAATGATGAAAGTGTTTTAGCGAATTTATTCAACGCAGCCGGCTCAAAGCTTATCAATAATAAAAATTTTGCCATTCTAAATGAAGCTGCAGATTATCCTGGTGTTAGTATTTACGTAAACAGTCCCGGACTCTTGTGCAAAACCTTTTCAGGCCTCACCGTTAGTCCCGAAAGCATTGCGTTTAATGGGATATCATTGCCTGATTCGAATGAATTTAAAGGCGATATTTATTCCGCTCCTTTAAACTCTTTTGAACTCCTGGAGCACGTGCCCATTGTAAGTAACGCCTTCCGGGTTTTCGCGATCGGAGACGCTGAAAAACTTTTTTCAAAGGTTGGACAAAAAGACTGGTGGAAGGAAGTGAATAGCGCGGCTTTATTTAATGCTAAGAAACAATTCTACGATAACATATCGGAGTATATGATCACAGTATCCCTGCCCTCAAAAAATAAAGCACTTGTGGTTCACCTGAAAGACTCTGTGAAGCTGGCCGAAGTTCTTCCATACATGGAGGACACATCTTTGACGCATGGGGATATTCACCATTTGATTTCCAGTAAACAATCATTCAACACCTCAACCTTCGAAAACGTTAAGCTGTCTGAGTTTCATCATTTCGTGGTGCTTCGTGATCATATAATTTTTACAGTAACAGAAAGTGATGCTGAGATTTTCATCAACGCGAAACTGATCAACACTTCTATTCTTCAGGACAAAGCCTTTGGAAGCTATGCGGCGAAAAACTTTGATGTGGAGTACCATTACCTGGAATATTTTCTGGCTAGTTCGCTCACTAAAGAACAGCTTCCGTATAATGAATGGTTAGAGAATGACGATATTTATCTCCTGAAAAACATCAGCCACTGCTCTTTTCTAAGTTCTTTCAAAAAAGGATTAACTACCTACCGGTTTCATGTGAAATATTTTCAGGAAGATATTCTGGATGAGCCTAACGTTCTTTGGACGATGAATACCGACAGCACAGTCATTACGCGTCCGTTTCCATTTAAAAATCACATCACCGGAGGAAATGAAATTGTATTTCAATCACAAAACAACGCCCTTCAGTTACTGAATGCTACCGGAAAAATTATCTGGAAAAAATATTTGTCAGAACAAATACGTTCTGAGATATATACTGTTGATGCGTTTAAAAACGGAAGATTTCAGATGTTATTCAGCAGCGACCATTACCTTCATTTGCTCGACAGGAACGGCAATTACGTTCAGGGGTATCCGGTGCGCCTTCCGGCAAAGGCCACCAATAAACTTTGTGTTTTTGATTACGAGGGTAAAAACGATTTACGCTTGTTTATTGCCTGCGCCGATAACAGAATTTACAATTACTCTATCTGGGGCATAAAAAATGCTGGGTTTAAGCCGCATGTCACCAGTTCAGAAGTTAATTTACCAGTCCGCTATTGTAAAGTTGGATTAAGTGATTACCTGGTAACGGCCGACAGGAAAGGAAAACTGTATGCCTTCAGCCGTAAGGGCGATGGTAGAATTGATTTTAAAAATAAACTTTTAGAAGATGTCGCTGATATTGAATTACAGGAAGGAAGTTCATTAAACAATACCCAGATAATTTATTATGACGAAAAAAACGGTCTCATCAATAAAATATCTTTAGGCGACAAAAAAGAAATATTTAAAACAAGCGAAGCTGAAACTTCTATAGCGTATTCATTTGGCGATTTTGACAAAAATAAAATAACAGATATTCTGCTTGCAACAACGGGTAAATTTGAGGCATACGATATTAATGGCACGAGGATATACACTACCCGAAAACCGGATTTCCTTACTCCTTTCGCGGTACAATTTCATTCCCTTAACAACATTTCTTTTATTACTGTGTTTGATAAAGTTAATTCGAAAATAACAATGTGTAGTCAGGAATCATTATCAAACAAAGAGTTCTCAGCAACTCAGCCCGCATTGGCATACGACCTGTTTAATGATGGAAAGCCGTACATGCTGGTAGTTTCAGGAAAAAAAATAAAATGTTATAAGTTATAGGTACTGGAAAGTTCCGAACTCCGATTTTATCGTAACATTCTTAGTCTTGCCTGCTTCCACCCTTCCAATGATTTTAGCATCCACATTAAAAGACTTCGAAATTGAAATAACTTCTTCCGCGTACGTTTCATCCAGATAGATTTCCATGCGGTGCCCCATGTTAAACACCTTGTACATTTCAAGATAATCGGTCTGACTTTGCTCATGTATCATTTTAAACAATGGAGGGAGTTCAAATAAATTATCTTTTATAACATGAAGTCCGTCATTTATAAAATGCAGAACCTTGGTTTGAGCCCCACCACTGCAATGCACTATGCCATGAATATTTTTGCCCAGGGCTGAAATTATTTTTTTGACGATCGGTGCATAAGTGCGCGTGGGCGAAAGAACCAACTTCGCGGCGTCAATCTGTTCTATATTTCTTGAAGCGTCGGGTCCGGTATAAACAACTTCAATTTTATCCGTTAAATTTAATCCTCCTGAGTAAACAACACTTTCAGGTAAACTGCTATCATAACTCTCCGGATATTTTTTTGCAACCGCCTTATTAAATACGTCGTGCCGCGCACTGGTGAGACCATTGCTTCCCATGCCCCCGTTGTAAGCGCTTTCGTAACTCGCCTTGCCTGAACTTGCCAAACCAACGATAACATTTCCCGCTTTGATACCGTCATTAGAAATAACTTTATCTCTTTCCATGCGACACATCACCGTACTGTCCACGATAATTGTTCGGACAATATCGCCTACGTCGGCGGTTTCTCCACCAGTGGAAGAAATTGAAATACCATTATCCCTTAAATTTTGAAGAACCTCTTCTGTACCGTTTATAAGAGCAGAAAGCACTTCACCGGGTATTAAATTTTTATTCCTTCCAATTGTTGAAGACAGAAGAATATTATCAGTCGCGCCTACACAAATTAAATCATCCACGTTCATAATTACCGCATCCTGTGCAATGCCCTTCCAAACCGACAGATCGCCGGTTTCTTTCCAGTACATGTAAGCAAGAGAAGATTTTGTGCCGGCCCCATCAGCATGCATCACAAGACAGTGCGCATCGCTTCCGCTTAACACATCAGGTACGATTTTGCAAAATGCTTTTGGAAAGAGCCCTTTGTCAAGCTTTGAAATAGCAGCATGCACGTCTTCTTTTGATGCGGACACACCGCGTAGATTGTATTTATTATCGCTCATTTATTCTCTTTAAAATTAAAGTTTATTTACTAATTCATTCTTCTTACTTTTACAGGCGTTTTGAACAATAAGAAGACCAAAATATCAATCGTTAACTACACGAACACCCTTCCCTTTAAATGGTCATTAAAGAAAAGCGCGCTTTTGGATAAGATCGACCTGCAGGAAGACATCCCGAGTATTTGCGCGCAAAAATTAAAATTCAAACAGGTGGATATAGCGCTTGTACCTGTTGCACTGCTGCCTGAACTGGACCATTATTTTATAGAAACAGATTATTGCATTGGCACGCTGGGCATAGTAGACAGCGTAAAACTTTACAGCAATGTTCCCTTAAACGAAATTGAAACCATTACGCTTGATTACCAGTCTAAGTCATCCATCACCCTGACTAAAATTTTGAGTAAATTTTTCTGGAAGATAAATCCGAAGTTTGTAGACGCTAAACCCGGTTTTGAAAAGGAATTGTCTGGCAAAAATGCGAACGTGGTAATTGGCGACAGAACCTTTGAATTGAACGGCACGTTTAAACACGAATACGATCTTGCATTTGAATGGAAAGAATTTACCGGCCTTCCTTTTGTGTTTGCTGCATGGGTGAGCACTGAGAAACTTGATGAAAAATTTATTAACGAGTTTAATTTGGTGTTGAAGTTTGGCGTGGATAATTGCATTGAGGCAGTGAAAGAATCTGAAGCGCAGTTAAAAATACCACAGAAAAAAGCCATTGAATATTTAACAAAGAAGATAGATTACAATCTCGATCATAAGAAACGGGAAGCGCTCGCTTTATTCCTGGAATACATCGCTAAGCTTTAAAACCCTCGCCTACTATCACTTTCAGCGAACCGGGCATACATTCAAAAATTACTTCTTTCTCCGCAACTGTTGGCTCTCCGTCAAAATGCATCGTGTCTTTATCATCCCTGATTATAGATAATTTATTTGTTACCAGCGTTTCAATTAACGAACTGGTGTGCGCTTTCCGGCGGAATACTTTAAACATTAAACCCGGCACATGAAAAATAGTGAAAGGGCGTAAAACTGAAACATGGAAAAATCCATCCCGCATATCGGCCTGTGGAGCTATGTAAAGGTTATTGCCATACTGACCTGCGTTGGCAACAGTAATCAGGAAAGCCTTTCGTTTAATTTCCGTGTCATTAAATTTAAGAATGTAGTTTTTGGCGCGATATTTAAAAACTTCGCGCAGTACAATTTTTACGTAACTTTTTAAGCCGCGTTTTTTTGAAGTAGCAAACAAATTTCCGATGTGCGCGTCAAAGCCCACACCACTGGTGCAAAAGAAAGGGATCCCGTTTACACTGCCGTTGTCTATTAAAATTGTTTTACCAACCGCGATCTGTTTTATAACTTCCTCCACATCCATGGACAGTCCCAGTGAGCGCGCCAGTCCATTACCCGAGCCTGTCGGGATAATGCCCAGAGTGATGCCGCTTCCGAGAATACTTTTTGCAACCTGGTTAACGGTTCCATCACCTCCTACAGCAACAGCATCAGTATAATCACCATTTCGTAAAGCTTCAAGAATATCCTTAAAATGGCTTTTATTTTTCCAGATGGCTATATGATAATAAATGTTTTGCGGGAACTCACTCCTGATAGTTTCCACTATGAGCGAAGAAATTTGTTTACCCGCATTCGGATTAACTATAAACAGAATCTTACGTGGCATTGGGTTAAATTAAGGATTTTTCCTGTTTTACTGTTACCTTTTAATCGAATTGATTTTTTTACAGCCGATGAGCTGATCGTAATAAGTGCCTATTTTACGGTGATACACATAAATACAATAATCATTTTCAGTATCCCAGTGGTCGCCTTCGATTACCGTTTCATCTCCTCCCTTTTTTGCATCATTACTAAGAACATAAATATAATTGTAGTAACCTTGTTTTAAATATAACCTCGCCTCATAACCAAACCGTTTGTAATTATAGGTAAGCTGACTGCGTTTATTCATCCGCCAGTCGGTGAGTTTTCCCATGATATAAAAATTTCCAGCTGATTCGGGATTTTGATAAGGGAGAAAAAAATCAACGTAAACATAGTCCGCTTCAACATCCTGGTTGCCCTGCGAATCGCGGTTTTTAATTAAGAAGCTCCCGTTAAAATCTCTATAAAACAAATAGGGCTTGGTAGTGCGTAATTCTTCTGGATATAATACAATGTGATTTTTTAAATTTTCGTCGCGGTAAATGTCTTTCACTTTTTCTGTATAAAACTTCATGCTTCGTATGTCAAAGTACCGGAATTCATTTCCGCCATTAAACGTACTCGCGTCATCCAGTGAATAGGTAAATTGGTTACCTCCCATGAACGTTGGTTTAATATTTGTAACAGCATTGTCCCACCTGTTATTTTGAGTGAGTACTACTTTCATATCGGCATATGGATTCGTAATGTCATACCCGGAATTATAAATTGTAAAGTCAAGATGCTGTTTATTGAACTGCTCATCTGCCCCGCTTGACTGCCTGAATGCATGCGCCACCGTAACCTTATTGTCATACACCATAATACGACGACTTAAAACAAGATCTTTTTTATCGCCATATGCATAAACATAGGCAAGATAATTTCCACTTTTGGTAAACTTTAAATTTTGCTGCGGAAATAAAATGGTGTAATGCGTGTACTTTTGAAGCGTGTTCATGGAGAAAGAAAAATTGATCAGGTTAAGATCAAAGTACCCGCTCAGGTACTCGCTTATCATTAGATCACTTGGCGTCCAGTCTGCATTGCAATGTACAAAACTCACCGAATATTGTTTCTGATCTCCCTCAATATCATCAAAGCTCAACTGGATCTGTTCAGTGGAGTTTAAATTGATCATAGGCGTGGAATATTCCCATGCAGACTCATGAATCTGAACCGTCTTAATATTGCTCTTGTAGTTATAATCGTCGTATTTAAGAACATTATCATTTACATAATCATCTTCTTCTGCAGTTTGAGCAAGACTACAGCCGGAGACGCACACAAGAATAAAAAAAGAAAGTTGTTTAAACATCATTCAAAAATAAGCAAACCACAGGCCGTAAACGCTGGAGCTCTTCACAATATTGCTAAAAAAGATTAATTTGATTGAGATTTTTCTCTTGGAGCGAAAAGATTGATCTTGCTTTCCTGCTTGTTGATAAGGCGTACGATATTTTTGCGGTGGGTGATAATTAGCAGACAAGCCACTACTATAGAGAAAAGCATTAACACGGTATCGGTATTTCCAAGAACGATATTCAGCATAATTGGAAAAGCAATGCCTGCCATCATTGACGACAATGAAACAATACGCGAAGTAAAAAGCACAATTAAAAATACGATCAGTGAAAGGCAACAGGAAACGGGAAGAATACAAATGACAATGCCCATGATGGTTGCTACCCCCTTACCACCTCTGAATCCTGCAAACACCGGAAAAATATGTCCTAACAGAGCAGCAACACCAAGTCCCATTTGTAAATTAACAAACTCGTGAGTGCCGAATGTAAAAGAACTCAGGTAAGAAAGTGCTACTGCCGCAGTACCTTTTACAATATCTATGATTAAAACCGGAATACCGGCTTTGCGACCAAGAACCCTGAAAGTGTTTGTTGCTCCGGCGTTCCCGCTCCCAAATTCACGAACATCGATGCCGTAAAATGATTTACCAATCCATACCGCCGTGGGAATAGAACCTAACAGGTAAGCTGATAAAATAAGAAGTGCGATCAAGGATTTTAGTTACTAATTAGCTATAACAAATTTATAAAATATTTTAAAATAAAAAAGCACTTAAACTTTTTTGGTCAAAGTTTAAGTGCTTGAAAATAAATGGTTTACAAACTAGAATGCACCTTTTAACTTAACCGCCTGCTCAATTTTTTGAAGTGCTGTAATATAGGCGGCAATTCGCATACCTGTTTTGAATTGTGTGGCATTGTTCCAAACGTGTTCAAAGGCAACTTCCATCTTAAGATCATGCTTGGAATTCACTTCTTCTTCCGACCAGTAATATCCGGCTTTGTTCTGAACCCATTCGAAATAACTAACAGTTACACCGCCGCTGTTTGCTAAAATATCAGGAACACAAATGATTTTTTTATCATGCAGAATAGGATCGGCTTCCGGAGTTGTAGGGCCATTAGCGCCTTCTACAATAAGTTTTGCCAGGATCTTTGGTGCATTCTCTTCAGTAATTACATTTTGTAAAGCTGCGGGCACCAATACATCGCATTTGCTGATCAGTAATTGATCGTGCGGTATTTCAGTTGCGCCTTTAAAGCCTTTCAATACCCTGTTATTTTTCGCGACAAAATCAAGAGCCGCGGTTATGTCAATTCCTTTTTCTGAATAAAATGAAGCTGTATGATCGCCAATACCTACGATCTTTATACCCTGTTCTGCCAGTAACCGTGCGGCGTGAGAGCCTACATTACCAAAACCCTGCACAACAGCAGTAACTTCAATTGGCTTTAATCCCATTTTTTTGAGGGCTGCAAGCGTATTTACCATTACACCACGGCCTGTAGCTGCGTCTCTTCCAAGAGATCCACCCACTGCGAGAGGTTTACCGGTAATAACACCGGGATTATCTTCTCCCGTGATCTTATTGTATTCATCAAGTATCCAGGCCATTTCGCGTCCGCTTGTTCCCATATCGGGAGCGGGAATATCACGGCTAACGCCAAAAATATCTTTCATTGCAGCGGCGTAGGCACGGCTTAATCGCTCGAGCTCACCAACACTCATTGCG
>JACDDR010000062.1 GCA_013816895.1 Bacteroidota bacterium | reverse complement strand
TCAGTTCGTCAAACAATACAAGATCGTTTTTCTGAGGAACGCATGAAAACAGCCCAATATTAGCGTCATACCCTGAATTAAAGATGAGCGCGCTGGGACCGTGATGGAAAAGCGCGATGTGCTTCTCAGCGTTCTCGATCAGTTCCGAATTGCCGCTTATTAACCGCGAACCCGTTGAACCTACGGTAATACGCTGAACATAACTGCTGGCGCTGAGTTCAGTGGAGAGCATTCCGCACTTTGAAAAGCCTAAATAATCGTTGCTGCAAAAATCAATAGCGGGGAAATTCTTATTTAATTTTCTCAACAAACCTTTCTGCTCGCGCTCCATGAGCGACTTGAGCAGGTGTTCAGGAAGTTGATGTTGTGACATATGTTATTCTAAAATTTCTTCAACAGGTTTATCTGCAAATGCTTTTTTAGGGGTTAAACCAAGTATCTTAAACATTTCCATGTCTTCGTTATACTTAGGATTTGGGGTAGTTAACAATTTATCGCCGGCAAAAATAGAGTTGGCTCCAGCCAGGAAACAAAGGGCCTGACCTTCCATGCTCATGCTTAAGCGGCCTGCGCTTAATCGCACCGAAGTCCGCGGCAAAATAATCCGCGCCGTGGCAATCATTCTCACCATATCCCAGATGGGCACCGGTGGCTGGTCTGCAAGCGGCGTTCCTTCAACCGCTACAAGTGCGTTAATGGGAACACTCTCGGGCTGCGGACGAAGAAGGCTTAAAGTATATAACATTCCTATCCTGTCTTCGGCACTTTCGCCCATACCAATAATACCACCTGAGCAAACCGTTAGTCCTGCCTTGCGAACGTTTTTAATCGTGCCGAGGCGATCTTCAAAAGTACGGGTTGAAATTATGTTGTTATAGTTTTCTTCCGATGTATCGATGTTATGATTATAAGCGTATAATCCCGCTTCTGCCAGCTTCTTCGCCTGGTCTTCTGTTACCATTCCAAGAGTGGCGCACACTTCAAGGCCTTTGCTGTTAATGGTTTTAACCATATCCAGCACTTTATCAAAATCCTTGTTATCACGCACTTCACGCCATGCAGCCCCAAGGCACATACGGCTGGCACCTCCGCTTTTCGCGTTATCTGCGCACGCGCTTACCTCTGCCACGCTCATTAATTTATGAACTTTTACTTCGGTATGATAACGGGCGGCCTGCGGGCAATAAGAGCAGTCCTCAGGACAACCCCCTGTTTTAATTGAGAGCAAAGAACTAACCTGTACTTCGCCGGTTTTATGAAATTGTTTATGAACTTCGGCCGCTTTGGAAACGAGTTCCAGTAAGGGCGTATTATAAATCGCGAGAATTTCTTCTTTTGTCCAGTCTTTGATCATATCTAACAAAAATAAGGATTTGCTACCGAAAAAAAAATCAAAAATTCGCTACTTAAAAATGGATTCTCAAATTTCTCTAATTTTTTAAATTATCTTTGAGACACAGCCTTTTACAATCCATTTTATGAAAAACCAACTCATTCTCCTTTTGTCGGTCCTTGCCTTTGTTTGCAGAGCATCAACCGTTACGGTATCTCCCAACATTAAAGTGGACCAATTTGGATATCAGCAAAACGCGCAAAAAATCGCAGTCATTTCCAATCCCATCACAGGTTACAATAATACTGCGACTTTCAGCCCGGGAGCCATTTACCAGGTAAGGAACTGGATCACCGACGCGGTGGTATTCTCTTCCAGCATTACTGCATGGAATAGCGGAACAACGCAGGCCCAAAGCGGCGATAAAGTATGGTGGTTTGATTTTTCATCGCTCACAAGTCCGGGCTCTTATTATGTTTTCGACGTAACAAACAATGTAGGCTCATACCGTTTCGAAATTGACAATTGTGTTTACAACGATGTGGTGAAAGCAGCGATGCGAATGTTTTATTACGCGCGTTGCGGGTCTTCCAAAACAGCGACAAATGCGGGGTCGGGCTGGACGGACGGGGTTTGCCACAAGGGTAACCAGCAGGATCTGGATTGCCGACTTTACAATAATACCAGTACTGTTACCGCGCGTAATCTCTCGGGAGGATGGCACGACGCCGGAGACTACAACAAATACGTAAATTTTACCTGGAGTACGCTTACCGATCTTTTGCTGGCTTATGAAGAGAATCCTACTGTGTGGCCCGATAATTATAACATCCCTGAATCAGGAAACGGAACCCCGGATTTACTCGACGAAATAAAATATGAATTAGACTGGTTACTGAAAATGCAGCAGCCGAACGGATCGGTTCTTTCCGTAATCGGTGGAGGAGGCGCGAGTCCGCCAAGCGCAGATAATGTGGCGAGAAGGTACGGACCTGCAAATACTTCGGCCGCCCTCACAACCGCGGGAATGCTGGCCCTTGGCGCTATCCAGTTTAACGCGGTGGGTCAAACCACCTATGCTGCCACGTTGCAGGCTGCGGCCATTAATGCTTATACCTGGGCCGTTGCCAATCCAAGCCTTACGTTTAACAATTCGGGCCTTGTTGCTGCTGGTGAACAGGAAATAGGCGGCTACGACCTCTTTGCGCATAAAGTTTGTGCGTCCGTTTATTTATACGCCCTCACAGGCAACACAACTTACAAAACATTTGTAGACAATAATTACATGAATGTGCATTTGGTCTTATGGAGTTTTGCTTTTCCATTCGAAGGACCCGAGCAGGACGCTCTTTTATATTACACAAAAACTCCCGGGGCAACACTTTCTGTTAAAACAGCCATTAGCAATGCCTTCGCAAATTCAATGTCGGCCAACAATGCCGATAACCTGCCCGCTTACACTAATAAAACGGATGCTTACCGAGCATGGCTTTCAAATAATAATTATACCTGGAACAGTAATCAGACAAAATCAAAACAAGGAAACATGTTCCTGAGCATGAACCAATACACCCTGAACACTGCCAATTCAAGTAATTATGTTAACGCTGCTTCCGGCTTTGTTCATTATTTCCACGGTGTAAATCCGAATAATAAAACTTACCTCAGTAACATGGCTACGCTTGGCGCGGAAAACTCTGTAACGCAATTTTACCATAGCTGGTTTAAAGATGGAAGCGCACTTTGGGATGAAGTGGGCGTATCCACTTACGGACCACCACCGGGGTATATTCCGGGCGGACCAAATCCATCCTATGCACTGGACGCGTGTTGTCCTTCAGGTTGCGGAAGCGCGGCGAATAATGCACTTTGTAATACGAATGTAACTCCTCCGTTAAATCAGCCCATTCAAAAATCGTACAAAGATTTTAATAATGATTGGCCCCTCAACTCATGGACCATTACCGAAGCAGGAATATATACCAACGCGGCTTATGTAAGAATGCTGTCGAAATTTTGCTCAGCTACCAGTTGTTCGATCGCCACTTCAATCCAGAATAATGATCGCCAGGATGCCAGTATCATTCAAACCATTTACCCTCAGCCGGCGGACAACAAAATTTTCGTGAAATTATTCCAGGGTTCAAATTCCGTTCAACTGCACCTGTATGATATCAGCGGTAAACTTTTAATTTCTGAAAACAGGAGTGCTGTGAATAATATCCTTGAAATAGAGCTTGAAAATATTTCAAAAGGAATTTATTTTCTAAAAATTACATCGGGTCTTAAAACTGAAACCAGAAAACTGGTAAAGGAATAAATATCCCATTATCCCCCTGCAACCCTGTATTCTTGTCAATTTGTCACAATCTGCGCATTGGTACTATCTTTGCAAGTAAGGGCTACAAAACAATAAAACCATGAGCACAACCGGTAAAATTAATGTACAAACGGAAAATATTTTTCCGATCATCAAAAAATTTCTATACAGCGATAACGAAATATTTTTACGCGAGCTGGTAAGCAACGCCGTGGATGCCACGCAGAAGCTGAAAGCACTGGCCCGCATGGGAGAAGCCAAGGGCGACCTGGGAGACACCAAAGTGGAAGTGGAAGTGGATAAATCATCAAAAACCATTGTTATAAAAGACAAAGGTCTTGGAATGACCAAGGAGGAAATTGAAAAATACATTACACAAATTGCCTTTAGTGGTGCCGAAGAATTTGTAAATAAATACAAGGATAAGGTTGACAAAAATGTAGTTATCGGTCATTTTGGCCTGGGCTTTTATTCGGCCTTTATGGTGGCAAAAAAGGTGGAGATTTTTTCACTGTCCTATAAAGAAGGTGCAAAGGCTGTTCATTGGGAGTGCGACGGAAGTCCGGATTACCAGATCGAAGAAATAGGAAACAGAACCGAAAGAGGAACCAATATTGTATTGCACATTGCCGATGATTGCGAAGAATATCTTGAAAATGGAAAAATAGAAGGTTTGCTTAAAAAATATTGCAAGTTCCTTCCTGTAGAAATTAAATTCGGAACTAAAAAAACATGGGTTCCTTCCGACGAATCTTTAGACTCTGCTAAGGATGACGACAAAGGAGAAGAAAAGGAAAAAGAAGTTGAAGTTGATAACATCATCAATAACCCGAATCCGGCATGGACAAGAAAGCCTGCGGACTTAACAGACGAAGACTACAAATCGTTTTACAAGGAATTGTACCCAATGCAATTCGAAGATCCTTTGTTTAATATTCATTTGAATGTAGATTATCCTTTTAACCTTACAGGTATTTTATATTTTCCTAAGCTGAGCAACAAGCTCGAGATGCCAAAGGACCGCATTCAGTTATACAGCAACCAGGTTTTTGTAACGGATAATGTTGAGAACATTGTACCTGATTTTTTAACCTTGTTAAGAGGCGTTATTGATAGTCCGGATATCCCGTTGAACGTGAGCCGCAGCTATCTTCAGGCCGACGGAAATGTGAAAAAGATCTCCGCGCATATCACTAAAAAAGTAGCAGATAAGCTGGAAGAATTATTTAAGAAAGACCGCGCTGAATTTGAAAAAAAGTGGGATGATATTAAAATATTTGTGCAGTACGGAATGATCAGCGATGAGAAATTTTACGAGAAGGCTGCGAAATTCGCACTGGTTAAGACTACCGGTGGCAAGTATTTCACTTTCGATGAATTTGAGAATCATGTAAAACCTACTCAGACTGATAAGGATAAAAAACTTGTTTACCTCTACGCTACAAGTGTTCAGGAGCAGCATGCTTATATTGATGCAGCTGTTAACCGCGGGTACGAGGTGCTTTTAATGGACACCATGCTCGACCCGCATTTTATCAATCACCTGGAAGGAAAACTAAAAGATGTTTCTTTTGTTCGGGTAGATGCTGATACGATTGATAAACTTATTAAGAAGGACGACAATACCGTCAGCAAGCTTAACGAAGAACAACAAAATAAATTACGTCCGGTGATTGAAGGTGCTGTTAGTAAAGAGCAGTTCATGGTTCAGTTTGAAAACCTGAGCGAAAAAGATGCGCCCATGCTCGTTACACGTCCGGAATTTATGCGACGTATGAAAGACATGAACCAGTTAGGTGGCGGGGCGATGGGTTTTTACGGCACTATGCCCGACATGTATAACCTGGTAGTGAACACCAATCATCCCTTAATTTCAAGGATACTGGAGGAAGGCAATGAAGAAAAACAAAAGAGTCTCACCAAACAGGCCACCGACCTTGCCTTGTTATCGCAGGGATTGCTGAAGGGTGAAAACCTAACCAATTTCATCAAGCGGAGCGTTGAGCTTATTTAATGGTTTATAATTTTCTGCAAAAAAGATAAAAAACGAAATAGGCCTGCACAAACAGGCCTTTTTTGCAGACCAACGGGGTAATATCCGGGTTTTGAAACTCCTGATTCTGTCGTATCATACGTGCTTCACGCAACCTCTCGTTTCTTTTTGTGGTATAACCATATGTATATTTAAGCGCAGTTAGACAGAAGCATTGTCTTTTCACTTTCTACTGTCTTACTGCGCGTAAAGAAATTGAATGAAAAAGCATTACATCACGAAAAGGCGATTTAGAGCAGGTTCTGATGTTATATCTGTAGCGCGCGAATGCTCGCTTTCAAATTGAGTTGCATTTCCTGGGGGGGAAATGTAATTCAGTTAAAGTCGCGGTTTGGGAAACTAAATCGCGATTTTTATTTTGGTTAAGACACGAATTTGCAATTACTAACCTGAAGCCACTAATCCGCCGCGGCGGACGAATTACACTAATTTGCATTTCACTAAGCAGAAGCCACGAATTGCACGAATGACACTAATTACATTTCACTGATAGGCGTCCCCTCAAAAAGTCACGTTAGAGTTTAGGCATTTAGTTTTTCATCGGATTGTTTTTGTGATCTTTTGCAGAGATAGGCGCAGGACAGGCTCAGGGCAATGCATTTGAGCAGTTAGAAGGGAGGCCTGGCCTGGCACCGGTTTTTCTTTCGATGCCTCTACCTCGCGAAAGAAAAAATCTCCTTTCAAAAGAGGGCAAACATGTTTTACATGTTTGAGCCAGTTTGTGCGATCGCAGCCGCACCTGCCGGCTCAAATGCACACTGTACATTTGCCCTGCGTCAAAAGTGACAAAAAACATACGAGAAATTTAACTTATTTTCGGCAGACTATGCCCTTCATTTTTGATAATCCGGTTTCTAAAGTATTTGCAGTAGACTAATTAGAAAGCCACGAAGGGCGCTAATTACATTTCACTAATCATGCTAATCGCCTATAGTCTTAGCCACGTTAAACTAAATTCCTTTGAACGCAACGCACCAATAGAATTTTAAGGTTCAACCCTTGTATATTAAATTGCCTTTAAAGCTGAAATAGCTTCTGAAGGATTATTTGAACTGAATACCGTGTTACCCGCCACCAGAACATTAGCTCCGGCCTTCACCAGTTTTTGGTAATTGTTAAGATCAACGCCTCCATCTATTTCAATAAGCGTTTTGGCATTTTTGGCCGCTATCATGTGTTTTAGCTTCTCTACTTTTTCATAAGTATTCTCAATGAATTTTTGTCCGCCGAAACCCGGGTTAACACTCATCATGCAAACCAGATCGATGTCCACGATAATATCTTCAAGAACATTAATGGAAGTGTGGGGGTTGAGCGCCACACCAGCCTTCATTCCAGAATTTTTAATATTTTCAATGCTGCGATGAAGATGCGTGCATGCTTCGTAGTGAACAGTGAGAATCTCCGCCCCTACTTCTTTGAAGGCCTGAACATAGCGATCAGGATCAACGATCATCAAATGGACGTCCAGAGGCTTTTTCGCGAGCTTTTGCAACACTTTAATAACCGGAAAACCAAAAGAAATATTCGGTACAAATACGCCATCCATTACATCCACGTGAAACCAATCGGCTTTACTGGAATTTATCATTTCAATATCGGCCTGCAGATTTGCAAAATTTGCCGATAAAACCGAAGGAGCTACTAAATGCATGGGTAATAGTTTTGCGCTAAGGTACGGGATTATATGCCAAAATTAATTAGGCGTTGGCAAAACTTCTTTTTTTCTAATTAAAAGGTAATTTACCCCTAAAGAGAATTTAAGACAACCGGTATTACTTAAAACCCTACCTGAACTGGCCTCTAACAAGTTTGCTTCCATAAAAGCTTTAATAATTAATGGTTGTGTTTTTGAAACACGATAATTAAAGCCGGTTTTTAAAGCAGGCTTTACCTGGCTATAATATATCGGGTTAGTTTTATGTGAATCTTTACTATCAATGAATAAAAGTCCAAACCTTAAATCAAATGACAGGGTTTTCTGTTGTAGGGTACAAAACCCTGCTGATGCCATGTATTCTATTAAAGGGCCATTTGCTCCAAAATTAAGATAGTTGGCAGATATTTCAGAGGAAAAATGTGACCTATCGTAGCTGATATTTGTTCCGCCAAAAAAATAATTCTCGGTAACATTACTTTGTGCGCTAAATAAACCACCCTGCAGGCCGACGGAAATATTCTGCGAAAAACCATAAAGATTCATAAAGAATAAAAAAACAATTGCAATTCTTCTCATTCCCTGATTATTGTTTTTGCACCAGATAATCCATTCGTTAGCTGCTCTTTACTCGACCATAAAATATAATTGATTCCCATTGTCACTTTTAACGCGTCACCTGATGTTGAATGCTTTTCATCAAAAGAATAGGTGATCATATTTACTTCACAGGATACTTTCAAAATAATTCGTGAAATTTTAGGATGATTTATATTGACTCCTGTCTTCAAATACAAATTGGGTTCATAGGATATCGGTTGAGGAAATACTTTATCATTGGTAATTTTATAATTGGACAAATATGCACCTATCCTAACAAATCCAGATAAAGGATAACGGGTTGGCGTAGTTAAACCAATGCCTAACCCAAGCTCACGGAGTTTTGAATTTCCAACAGAGTTTAAATCGCAGTAATTAAAGTGCAGTTCAGAACAAAATAAATGTTTATCATAATTTAAGTTCCCGCCAAAAAGAGGCAATTTACCTTTCTGGTTATCGCCAAAATCTATAAAATATACGCCGCCATGCGCACCCAATGAAAAACTTTGGCAACGAAAAACAAAAGGTAAACAAACCAAAAATAAAACAATATTTTTCTTCACTCTGTTACGATTTGTTTTGTTGCTATTCAGCTATCAAGTTTAAGACCCGAAAAGTCTGCAAAAAAAAAGCGCCTCTTTCGAGACGCTTCAGTATAAATTTTTATTCAATTAATTACAAGCTAACACTCCGCTTACTGAAACCTGCGGAAAATTAAAGCTTTGCTGAACACATTGAACACCCGAAAAATTCGCATTAATAGAAGAAGTGGTTGTTTGAACCGTTACAATTCCGGTTTTTCCGTACCATACTACACCAGCCGGCTGGTTAGGAGCATTCTGAACGGTCATGGCACAGGCGTTGTTTGCAGGGCTCGAAGAAATATTATAGGTAGCTGTACCTAAAGTTGGTAAAGAGTAAAAACTAAGTGTTACATCAATATTCCCGTTAATACCTTTTAATGTTAAGCTTCCTGTTGAAGAACAGGTAGGATTACTCCAGCCGCTTCCGCCAACGTATAAACTTGAATTATCGGTAGCAGGATTGGTGATGGTAGATGTTCCGGTTACCGTTACGTTATTAACGTTAGGGTTACCCGCCGTGCCATATCCTGACTCTTCCTTATATGTCGGGGCAATCCTGTTCGGATCATCCTTTTTCTTTTCGCATGACAATAAGATTATCGAAATCATTGCGATACACGCCGAAACCACATAAATAGATTTTTTCATAATAAGTTCTTTTTAAAAAGGCCTGACCGCCAGAAACCTTAATTATACCAAAAATAGAGAATATTCAATAAAAAACAAAAGAAAATTGGCACAAATGAGTAAACGATGCTTTTGGGTTAGTGATTAATCCCGGCCTTGTGCAATATCACGCAATTTCTGGCCCGACTCCTCGCCCATCTGCACCTTATTACGGGTGAGCCATTCGTTAATGGACTTCATAAAAACATCACGCTCCTCAATATGCACCATTTTTACCTGCAATGCTTTTTTATCCTTTTTCACAAAATATAAAATATCATGTCTGAACTCTACCAGTTCTATTTCAGAAGCAAACACCCTGCTTAATTTATCTGCCGAAAATAAAATGTAATTGGCGTAAATGCTCACGAAGCACAGAGCCCGGCGGTACTTTAAAAAAGTAACAATGGTTTCTGTTAAGGCAATGATGATGCAGATGGGGTAAAGGTATTTTATGCGGGTGCCCGACAAGTACAGAATAGATGCGAATGAAAGAAATACGCAAATCTTCAGAACCTTAAACATTATATAGCTGTTGTTGAAATAAGGATAGCGTTTCACCGGAAGCATGGCCTTGTACTGCGCGTTCAGAAATTCATAGCAACTTAAAAAGATATACGCGAGCCCGGTTAAACTTTGAATGATCAGAAGATCTTTCCAGCTGAACCAACCATACAAAAAATTAATAGCGGAGAGAGCCAGTAAACCCAGCAGAATTAAATTTTTACCTATAGAACTGATGGCCGAATGCATTTTTTTAGAGTATAAAGTAAATATACAAAAAAAGGAATGGGTTTTTATAGTTTTTTAGCCTTTCGCCGCGCCGGGTAAGACGAAAGCTTATTTTGCACATTCAAATCCTTAGCAGTGATGAACCCAAACTATTCATTTGAATTTTCAAAATGAATAGAGACATAAAAAAACCAACCATTTTAGGCGCAATGTAGCCGAAAATAGCCTACAACCCTTACCGAATAGGAAATCATTAAAAAAGAGTTGATATAAATCTCCGAAAATAATTTCTTTACTTCCTTTTCGGCATATTTCTTGTCACTTTTGGCGCTCAAAAGTGACCAAAACGCTTGTGATCTTTCGAAAGGAGATTTTTTCTTTCGCGAGGCAGAGGCAGCGAAAGAAAAACCGGCGCCAGGGCAGGCCTTCTTTCTAACTGCTCAAATGCAGTAACCTTGGCCTGCCCTGCACCTATCTCTACAAAAGATCACAAAAGCATTTCGATGAAAACCTAAATGCCAAAACTCAAAAATTACTTTTTGAGGGGCGACTAATTATTAAAATCTTGTATTAATACATGCAAAAGCTTAACTTTATCTCCATGATGTTTGTCTATCCCACTTTCCTGTGGGCTCTGTTAGCGGTAACAATTCCCATTATCATCCATCTATTTAATTTCCGCAGGTATAAAAAAATTTATTTCACCAACGTTCGTTTCTTAAAAGAGCTTCAGCACGAGAGTAAATCCAAGTCGCGACTAAAAGAAATCCTGGTGCTCCTTGCGCGCTGCCTTGCCATAGCCTGCCTGGTACTTGCCTTTTGCCAGCCCATAGCTGTTCCCAAAAACACAAGCATTCATTTAGGGGCCAATGCGGTGAGTATTTACATTGATAATTCCTTCAGCATGGAAAACGTGCAGAAACAAGGTCCGCTTTTATCAATCGCCAAACTCAGAGCCCGTGATATTGTAAAGGCTTATGGTAACGGCGATAAATTCCAGCTCATCACCAACGACTTTGAAGGCAAGCACCAACGGTTTTATAGTAAAGACGACATACTCAACAGCATTGAAGAAATAAAAATTTCCCCCGCCGTTAAACAATTATCTTCGGTGGTAAAGCGCCAGAACGAATTCCTGCAAAGCTCAGCGGCTCCCAACAAAAAAATTTACGCTTTATCCGACGCTCAAAAATCAACCTTTGATTTTGAACTTCTTAAAAATGATACGTCTATCAAGGTTACTCTGGTTCCTATCAGCGCCAACCAGGTAAACAATGTGTATGTTGATAGTTGCTGGTTTGAAACGCCGCTTCAGCAAAAAGGGTTTATTCAAAAACTTCACGCCACCATCGTAAACACAGGAAACGCTGCCATCAACGCCGGTTCCGCAAAATTATTTCTTAATAAACAACAGCTCGCGCTTGCTTCTTTTTCAATAGAGCCTTCTTCAAAAAAAGAAGTGCAGTTTACTTTCGAATGCAAACAAAGCGGCTTCAATTTCGGATCCGTTAAAATTGAAGATTATCCGATAACCTTTGATGATGAACTTTTCTTTTCATTTAATTCGAGAATAAACATTTCGGTTGCGCTTATTAATGGAAAAGATCAGCCAGCCGGCAACGCCTTTGAATCCCTTTTTAAAAGCGATAGTCTTTTTCGCCTGGCTTCGTACAGCGATCAGTCAGTAGATTACGGAACTTTTAAAACCAGTGATGTTGTGGTATTAAACGAATTGCAGGATCTGAGTTCCGGTCTTCTTTCCGAAATTATAAAATTTGTAGATCAGGGCGGAACAGTGTTACTTGTTCCGTCAAAAAACAGCAATCAGATTTCTTATAACCAGTATTTAACTGCTATGAATTTGCCGCTAATTACAGGAATGGACACTGCAACTGTAAAAACAGAAAAAATTGAAGGTCTGAATAAATTTTACACAAACGTTTTCGAGAAGCTCGGGGAACGCCTGAATTTGCCTCTAATAAACAAACATTTTAAACTTTCAACAAACACAAGAAGCAATTTTGAGACTATTCTTTCTTTGCAAAATGGCGATGTATTACTTGGCTTTAACAGGTTTCGCAATGGCCTCGTTTATCTTTCCTCCGCGCCTTTCAGCCAGGAAGGTGGTAACATCAGCAAACACGCATTATTCGTGCCCACCATTTACCGCGTTTGTTTCAACAGCTTGAAAGCCACACAACTTTCCTACGAAGTTAACTCAAATGCGGTGTTAACCTTAAAAAACGAAGCAGGTAATAACGATCAGCCGCCTCATATAAAGGAGATCAATAACAAGGCCGATATCATTCCCGAAATTCATACGGTGAACAACAGCATGCTTTTATATACGAGAAGCCAGGTAAGTGTTCCGGGATTTTATGAAGTCATTAAAAATAAAACTCCTTTGTTTCCGCTCGCTTTTAATTATGCGCGCAAAGAATCCAATCTCAGCTGTTATTCAACGGATGAGATCTTGAAAGTGATTGAGAGCAAGGGCTTCAGAAACCTAAGCGTACTCGATAACACCGGCGAAGATATTTCGAAACAGATCATGGAAGAAGCCCAGGGTAAAAAACTGTGGAAATTATTTATACTTTTAGCTTTATCTTTTGTTCTTATAGAAATACTTTTATTACGATTTTTAAAATAAACACATGAACATCCTTATTAAACAGGCGCGGATCATTTCAGAACAAAACCCAAATAACAATAAGGTGATGGACATTCTGGTGGAAGGAGGAAAAATCACTTCCATTAAAAAGTCGATAACGGCAAAAGGAAATGTAAAAGTTATTGAAGAAGACGGACTCTGTGCTTCTACCGGATGGATCGATCTGCAAACTGTTTCCTGCGACCCGGGTTTTGAACACAAGGAAAATATCGATTCGCTTTTGGATTGCGCTGCAGCCGGTGGCTTTACAGGCATTTGCGTACATAACTACTGCCAGCCTGCACTTCACAATAAATCGCAGATCGAATACCTGGTAAATAAAACACGGAATAAAATTGTGGATGTATTTCCTATAGGAACTATAACAGTTGACGGCAAAGGAAAGGAACTTGCTGAAATGTATGACATGAAACTTTCGGGAGCCGTTGCCTTCAGCGATTACAAAAATGCGATCAAAGATGCAGGCATGCTCATGCGCGCGCTTCAGTATTCCGGCAACGTTAACTCCTTTATCATAACACACTGCAACGATGAAAGTATTTCACATGGCGGGCAAATGAACGAAGGCGAAACAGCGGTGGGCATGGGTCTCAAAGGAATTCCGGCACTGGCTGAAGAATTAATGATCCAGCGAAATTTATCCATCCTTGAATATACCGGCGGAAAATTACACATCCCAACCATCAGCACACGCGGAAGTGTTGACCTGATTAAAAAAGCTAAGGCAAACGGATTGAATATCACAGCCGGCGTAGCGAGCATTAACCTTTTACTGGATGATTCAGTGCTAAAAGATTTCAATACGAATTACAAACTCGATCCGCCTTTACGCAGCAAAAAAGATGTACAGGCCCTGCGCAATGCTGTTGAAAATGGCACCATTACTGTGATTGTAAGTGATCATGCACCGCAGGATGTTGAAAGTAAAGAACTCGAATTTGACCTGGCTGACAATGGCGCCATAAATTTACAAACGGCATTCAGCTGCGCGCTTGAAGGATTAAAAGCGGAAAATATTTCTGAAATAGTAAAATGTTTTTCATCGGGTTCTCGCGCCATCCTTGGCCTGGAAGAACCGCACATTCTGGAAGACACTGAAGCTAACCTCACACTTTTTAGTCTTACCCAGGACACAGTTCTTACAGAGAAAACAAATAATTCCCGTTCAAAAAACTCGCCGTTCTTTAATCGTCCCTTAAAAGGAAAAGTGATCGGCATTATCAACGGAGCGAAAAGTTATTTTAATTGATTCCTCCGTTTCAACAGAGCCACGAATCCGCCGCGGCGGACGAATTGCACTAATTAAATTGCACCAAGGCGGTTTGAAGATCGTGTTTCTAAAAGAGTCATTTTCTCGGAAATTTCAACCAAAAATCTGTACCAATAAATAAACTAAACTCACCACACACATTATCCACCCCACAAATGGCAACACCGCCAACACCGGAAGGCTGGTTTTCTTTAAAAAATTCTCAGAAGGGTTTACAGGATCATACCAAACCGTATTGGCATCTTTGATTTTCATTTTTTCTATTTCAGCAATTTTAGTTGTAAAAGCTTTTTCTGCACCGGTAAAATTAATGTCATACACGGTATTTCCGTTATACAATTGTCCTCCCACCAAAAATGTATAAGTGCTTTCAAGCGTTTTTGGAAAACGGATGTTATTGTGAGATAAGCGGGCATCAACAATGTTCAGCGTTAATGTTTGCAAAGATGCAATTTGAAATTTCTTGATCCTTTTTAAAACTGCTTTAACCCTCCGCCCCTTATAGATAGCGCCAACGCCTATTGCAAAAACAAAAATTGCGATAAAATAATTCATAGAATTTCTGATTGCAATTTACATATTGCGGCAATAAAAACCGCCATGGCTTTTAATCATTACTCAAAATCCAATTGGGACGATAATTAAAATTACTGGAAACGCTATCAAATCAGGCTTCGTTTTTAGTTCATTTTGTTCAATTCTCCTGAGAACTTCCTTTTTATTTCAGCCCTCGTGTTTGTACTTTAAACCTTGCATTTTTTTATATACCATGAGCGAAGCACGATTACATTTTAAGATAGCCGACCTGTTAAGCATTGATTCAAGGAACGTTACTGCAACAGTGCGTTTACTTGACGAGGGAGGAACCGTTCCATTTATTTCCCGTTACCGAAAGGAAGCAACCGGTGGACTTGACGAAGTACAGATATTAAACATCCGCGACGAGATTGAGCGTTTGCGCCAGCTGGAACAGCGCAGGGAAAGCATTTTAAAATCCATTGAAGGCCAGGGTAAATTAACCGAAGAATTAAAAGAAAAGTTACTCGCCGCAGAAACTCTATCAAGACTCGAAGATCTTTACCTGCCGTATAAACCCCGCCGTCGTACAAAGGCTACAATTGCCCGCGAAAAAGGACTCGAACCACTCGCGCTGTTTTTAATGGATCAGAAAAACAATTCTGTTTTTGAAGAAGCCGAAAAATTTATTTCTGAAGAAAAAGAAGTAAAATCGGTACTTGAAGCTTTGCAGGGCGCACGTGATATCGTTGCTGAAATCATCAGTGAAGATGCGGCAGTTCGCGATATCATCCGTGAACAGTTTAAAAGAACGGCAAAAATTAAAAGTCGCGTTATTAAAGGCAAAGAAGAAGCCGGCGAAAAATTTGAAGATTATTTTGAATGGGAAGAACCTCTGATGAGTTGCCCGAGCCACCGTATGCTGGCCATGCGCCGCGGAGAAAAGGAAGATATTCTTATTCTGGATATCATTATTGATGATGAAAGCGCTTTGGCTTCCATTGAAAAAAAGGTGATCACATCAAGAGGCGAATGTGCCGGCCAACTAAAACAAGCAATTGAAGATGGTTATAAGCGTTTGCTTCAACCAGGCATCGAAGCGGAGATGCGACTTTTTACCAAGCAACAGGCGGAAGAAAAAGCCATTGTTGTTTTTGCAGATAATTTACGCGAACTGTTATTGGCTTCGCCACTCGGACAAAAAGCCATTCTAGGGGTTGACCCGGGTTTCAGGAGCGGCTGTAAAGTGGTAGCATTAAATAAAGAGGGCAAGCTCCTGGAAGAAACCGTTATTTATCCGCATGAGCCCCAACGTAAAAAAACAGAAGCTGAAATGGTGGTTCTTGCTTTCTGCCAGAAACATTCTATTGAAGCCATTGCCATTGGTAACGGAACAGCTTCGCGCGAAACAGAACAGTTCATCAGGGGCATTGATATTTTACCAAAAGAGATTCCCGTGATCATGGTCAGTGAAGCAGGCGCCTCTGTTTATTCTGCATCGGATGTGGCGCGTGAAGAATTTCCGGAATATGACCTAACGGTTCGCGGAGCAATATCCATTGGAA
Source organism: Bacteroidota bacterium (assembly GCA_013816895.1). Taxonomy (GTDB): domain Bacteria; phylum Bacteroidota; class Bacteroidia; order B-17B0; family Aurantibacillaceae; genus Aurantibacillus. The sequence continues at coordinate 6,355 of JACDDR010000062.1, read as the reverse complement.
GAAGACTTGCCGATCCTTTATCAGAACTTGTAAAGGTAGATCCAAAGTCAATAGGAGTTGGCCAATATCAGCATGATGTTGATCAGAATCATTTAAAAAATAAACTGGATGAAGTGGTTGCAAGTTGCGTTAACAGCGTTGGCGTCGAACTGAATACCGCGTCAAAACAACTGCTGTCGTATGTTGCAGGCATAGGCCCTACCCTTGCGCAAAACATTATTGAATTCCGAAATCAAAAAGGACCGTTTAAATCGCGCAAAGATTTAATGGAAGTTCCGCGTATGGGCGAAAAAGTATTCGAGCAAGCCGCTGGATTTTTACGAATCAGGAACGGCAATCATCCGCTTGATAAAAGCGCGGTTCACCCCGAGAGTTATCACATTGTTGAAAAAATGGCTGCGGATCTCAATGCCGGAATTGATGATCTGATCAATGACAAAGAACTTCGTAAAAAAATCAAGCTTACAGATTATGTTACCGAAACCGTGGGTCTGCTTACTTTAAAAGACATTATAAACGAACTTGAAAAACCAGGGCTTGATCCCCGTAAAGCTTTTGAGACCTTTAGTTTTGATGAGCATGTGCATGAAGTGAATGACCTTCGCGAGGGCATGCGTCTGCCTGGCATTGTAACCAACGTTACCAATTTTGGCGCCTTTGTGGATGTTGGCGTTCACCAGGATGGCCTTGTCCATATTTCGCAGCTGGCGGATGAGTTTGTTGACGATCCGAATAAAATAGTAAAAGTGGGTCAGAAAGTTTGGGTAAACGTTACTGAGGTAGATGTGAAACGAAAACGGATCGCTTTATCCATGAAGGGAGAAGGCATGAAACCAGTGCAAAAAAATTCAGGACAAAAAGTTAAAGTTGCAGAAGAAACAAAATACGATCCGAATGATATGAACAGCGCACTTGCCGCTTTAAAAAGTAAATTCAAAAAATAAAAGTGACTACAGCCAAAAAAATAGAATGTCCTGCATGCGGCGCCGCCAGCGTGTTTAAAATAAACGCCACGGAATACAAATGTAATTACTGTCAAGTAAATTTTATTCCTGGTGAGGAAGAAACAAAACCAGTATCCAATTCCTTTTTTGAGCATACCACAAACACTCACGGGAGACATGTTACCATCATCCGCGATCCGCGTAAAGCTAAAATCGCTGGCGTAATTCTTTTCAGCCTTATCATTTCTTTTATTGCTGGTATAGCCGGTGTAATCTTTTACTCGGCGTCTACTATTGAAAAGAAAAACTTTGGCAATAACCCGGATTGGCAATCCCCTACTCTTAATAAATATATAGCATTCGCAGGAAGTAAAGGTCCCGTAGTTTGGGAAATACTGGAATACACAGGAACAAAGCTCGATAGCGCGCGTCATGAATTATTGATCCTTGATCCAAAAACACAGAATGTCATCAGCGAAATTCCTTTCGGCAAAACAACCACATGGAAAGAAAACTTTAATTTCTATAATGCACTCAGCCACGAGTTCCTAGTATTAAATGATACTCTTTACAATGGCAGTGAGGGAGGCGGTCTTCAGGCTTTTGATCTTTACACCGGACAGCGTCTTTTATCCAACCTTGATTTTGAACAAAGATTTCCTGAGTTAAAAGAAGGTATTTCAAAAGTTGATTCGCGGCTGTACAACAACCTTTACGTTTTGAATACCAATGCAGGCAATGAATTTTATTACTATCCCCAAAGGAATTTGCTGAGAACTAAAAAAGAGGAAGACAACTCCTATAAGACCGATACGGCAACCCGTAAGAACTTCTACCTCTCAGAAGGCAAGAAACCTTTTTTATATCTCATCACACAGAAAGAAGGCCCCAATACTGCTGCCGTGGTTTACAATACTTACCTGGAGGGATTTTCAAAAGGCGATCACTACTATAAAAAACAATTCAGGTCCCTCGAAAAAATTGGCGACAAGGTGTATCCCTGCGCGCAGCGACTGATTACAAACCCCGATTTTGTAGTCCTTGCATACCTTTCTGATTTTTCAAAAAAACCTGTTACAATTATTGAAAAAATTGATGCTTCCGGAAAAAGTCTCTGGCAAAACCGCGACACAGCGCTTGCTGCTTTGATCAGTAATTTTTCAGTGGATAATCTGCATTTGAATTATAATGCAAGCAAAACTGAAATTGTTCTCTACAACAGCTCCTCTATCAACCGGAGCTTGGGCATCGACTTGTCTACAGGTATTACAACGTTTGTAAACACACAATCTTATAACCTCGATTAATGGCGGCAGTCTTCGGCCTACTCGGCAAATCGCTTTCGCATTCTTTTTCAAAAGACTATTTTGAAAAGAAATTTTCTGAACTGCATCTTAACGATCATGTCTATAAAAATTTCGAGATTGATTCCATTGAACACTTTAAAGCTCTTCGCGCTAATGAAACAAATCTGAAAGGATTGAACGTTACCATTCCCTACAAAAAACAAATCATTCCTTACCTCGATAACCTGAGCGTTGAAGCAAGGGAAATTGGCGCTGTAAACTGTATACAGTTCAAGAATGATAAATTAACCGGGCATAATACCGATCATTACGGTTTCCGGCAGAGTATCAAACCTTTTCTCGAACCGCAGCACGAACGCGCCCTGGTTTTAGGAACTGGCGGAAGCAGCAAGGCAGTTGCTTACGCTTTAAAAAATATTGGCGTTGAAGTTTACTTTGTTACCTCTTCAGAAAAAAAGGGAAATAACTATTTTTTTTATTCTGAACTCAATCAGATCATTCTTAATGCCTTTAAATTAATTGTGAATACCACGCCGCTTGGCATGTGTAATGGACTTCCCGGCGCGCCTCAAATTCCGTTTGAGTTTTTAAGTTCCCAACATCTTTGTTATGATCTTATCTATAATCCTGCGGAAACCTTGTTTTTAGAAAAATCAAAAAAACAGGGAGCCTCTACTATGAACGGGCTCAGCATGCTTCAGCAACAGGCAGAAAAAAGCTGGGAGATCTGGAATTCTTAGTTTATGGAAAATAAAATTACCAGCGTCTTATTGTAGAAACCAATTCGGCAATATGAAAAGTATCTTCTCTATATTTATTTTCCTGATTTTTTCGCTGTGCTTAAAATCTCAGTCCGGAAAGACTCTGATTAAAGGAACTGTCCGAAACCAGGCCACCAACGAAGTGCTGCAAAATGTTGCGGTTCAAACCGCCGGAGGGTCTTCGGGCCTGCTGACCAATAAAGACGGCTATTTTGAAATTACGGTAGAAAAAACAGCCCTGATAAAATTGCACTTCTCACATTTGAGCTTTATCCCTTTTGTAAAAGAAATAAGACCATCGCAAAAGGACACCATTTTTATTTCGGTACAGTTAAATGAAAAGCCAAATTTGCTCAACACCGTAAATGTGTATGCGCAGAACAAACCCGAAACCCTTGTAGGCAAACCAGATTACAGTGTTTTTGATTTCGATTTTTATGAAGACAAATTAATTCTTCTCACCGCCGAACGTTCGCTGAACAAAGCCCAGATCCGTTTCGCCGATTATAACGGCAAAATAATTTCGAGTCTTCCCTTGCCTAAATCTGCCGGAACAGCGTCTTCCTTTTTTCACGACTATGAAGGCTACACAGATCTGATTTGTTCCGACACCATCTTCCGGCTGGATATAATGAACCAGGAATTTTTACTGATGAGTATTAACCGCAGCGATTTCAACAAGTCCATACAACCTGTTGCAGACACTGCACACGCCTCATATTATTTCAGCAATCAGTGGGACAAATTTCCCTTGTTCAATTATTACTTCATTCACCGCAACGATACTGCAGGACATTTGCTCAGCACGGTAAGCAACTCAGATCTTTTGAAAATATACAACATGGAGTATTACTATTTACCATCCGGCGCGCAATTACAAGCCAGGCGTCTGGCCGCAGAATATAAAACCGACAAGCGCATCATTGCAGCCCTGATGAGTGGTTTTACGCAAAGCATGTTTTATGAGCCTTTGTACGCGCCGCTTTTTATTTTAAGAGACACTACCTGCATTTTTAATCATTATACCGACCAGATTTATCATTTCAATTCTCAAAACAAAATAATCGACAGCGTTAAAATAGATTACCATCATCCAAAGAACTGGCGGGAATGGAAGAAGCAGTTATATGTAGATGAGTTTGAAAATAAAGTGTACGCGTTTTTCAGTAAAAGCGGTCACCATTATTTAAAGCAGATTAATTACCAAACGGGTAAGGAAATAAAAACCTACAAGCTGAAATATCCCGGCGCCCAAAAAATAAAAATAAAAGATGGTTACGTGTATTATATATATCGGCCTTTTGAAAGCACACAGGAAAAGTTTTTGTACAGGGAGAGGATTGAGTGATTGACAATTTATAATTTACAATTGACGATTACGATTGATTGATAATTTAAGATTTACGATGCGGGAAGCTCAGCCGCAGATTAACGCAGATGCATTCCGGGCCTCCAATCCTTATAATGCGATCTACAATTTATAATATCATAAGTTCAGGCGGAGACTCACTTTAAAACTGTTGTATTATGTGTTTATACAACTGTGGCTTGGGGAAATTGTAAATCGTCAATCATTAAATCGTCAATATTTTGAGCAAGGGCTTCCCCACTTTCCCACTTTTTTACAAGGCACAAACGTTTAAATATATATAGCAGAAGATTATTGCAAGCGGCGATTTAACGGAGGAACCTTAAACTCAAACCTTGCTAGCAGTTGGAATCGCTGACTGTGAAAGTAGTTGAAAGATCGTCTGAATAAGAGCATTAACGGAGGAACCTTAATACCCTTAATCAACATTGATATCAGAAGACCATACCAAGCCTCGGGATCACCGGGGTTTTTTGGTTTCTATGGGTGCCTTATAACCACAATAGGGCACATAGAATTAGTGGTAATTTGTAAGTTTAAATTTTTAGACTATATCTCATTTAGATGCTTTGCAAATCTATGTGTGCTGTGGTTAATTTCGCGCATACTGAGTTTGGTGATGAATTTTTTTTATCTAAACTACTCCAATGGATTTAACAATAACAATCGCTTTTATTTCAACATAAGTAGTGCTATGAACTTTTTCTGATTCATAAGCCTGATGCATTATTGCTAACTTATTTCAGGTTTTTTTGCTCAATATTTTTATTAGCTTTGATTGGCATGAAAAAATATTTATTTTTAATTCTGGGATTGTGTAGTTTAAAACTACTTCTAGCGCAAACAAGCTTTCAATGGGCAAAACGAATTGGTGGCACTTCAGTTGATAACGGTAATTCTATTGCCGTTGATGCGTCGGGAAATGTTTACACCACGGGCTGTTTCGCCGATACTGTGGATTTTGATCCGGGGCCTGGAACATATACTCTAACAACCGATGGAAGCTTTGACGCATTTATTTCCAAAATAGATGCCGCAGGAAATTTTGTATGGGCTAAAAAAACCGGAGGGCCTGGAACTCAAATGGGGCAGGCGATTACACTCGATGCATTCGGTAACGTATACACCACTGGTTATTTTCTAGACACAGTTGATTTTGATCCGGGGCCGGCAACTTTTACATTAGGGTGTGGTCTTTATGATGCATTTGTTTTGAAATTAGATGCCGCAGGAAATTTTGTATGGGCTAAACAATTCGGGGGTACATCCGATGATCGCGGTTATTCTATTGCCCTTGACGCATCAGGTAATGTTTACACCACAGGTTTCTTTCAAGGTACAGCCGATTTTGATCCGGGACCCGGTACTTTTACCTTAGGTGCTCCCTCTTCAAATCTTGATGCATTCATTTCAAAATTAGATGCGGCAGGTAACTTTTTGTGGGCGAAACAATTAAGCGGGACTGGCACTGAGTTTGGCACAAGTATTGACATTGATCCTTCGGGCAATGTTTACAGCACGGGATATTTTAATGGTACTACTGATTTTGATCCGGGACCCGGTACATTTAACTTAAGTGCTCCATCCTCAAATCTGGATGTTTTCATTTCAAAATTAGATGCGGCAGGTAATTTTTTGTGGGCAAAAAGAATAGGTGATATTTGGGATGATCGTGGTAAAGTTATTACCACTGACGCTTCGGGCAATGTATTCGCTACGGGCCGATTTAGCGGAACTGTTGATTTTGATCCGGGGTCGGGAACATTTACCTTAACTGCCTCTGCCAATTTTAATGATTTCATTTTAAAATTAAATGGAGCCGGTAATTTTGTGTGGGCTAAACAATTGAGCCCAACTATTGCAGGACTCACTCTTGACGCTGCCGGTAATATTTATACCGCCGGTTATTTTACGTCTCAGCATGATTTTGATCCGGGGCCGGGGACATTTTATATAAACTCGGCGGGCTTGAGT
>JACDDR010000182.1 GCA_013816895.1 Bacteroidota bacterium | reverse complement strand
AAGCTATTACATTTACCATGCTGGGTGTTACTTACTTCGGCCTTGGCGATTATCTGGAAGCGCTTAAATACCATTATGCAAGTTTGAAAATCCGGGAAGAACTCGGCGACCAGAAAGCAATTGCCGCTACTTATCATAACCTTGGAAATGTTTATTACAGCCAGGGAAACTACGAAGAGGCAATAAAGTCTTATAAGACATCGGTAAGTATTAAAAGAAAAATAAACGATACGCTGGATTCGCATTACGCTCATACATTAAATAATATGGCAAATTTTTATGAGGAAAAAAAAGATCGTGCGCTTGCCCTGAAACTTTATACCGCTTCGTGGCAGATAAGCCAGAAGTTGAACGACCAGCTTGGCATACTGAGCACCAGGAGTAACATGGGTAACATTTATTTGAATGCCGGCGATTATAATCAGGCGGAAAAAACCTACTATGAATGTCTTGAACTTGCTGAGGAAATTGGGGACAAAGCTGCTGTGGGTGCTATTTACATTAGTATTGGCAATCTTTATTTAAAGAAAAATAAGTTTGAAAAAGCTCTGAAATTTGTCAATAAAGGTTTCGAAATGGCATTGGCAGTGGGGAGCAAGGATGATATAAGAAACGCTTTTTACTATTTATGGCAAATTGAAGAAGCTTTGGGGAATCATAAAAAATCATATTCTGATTTTGTGAATTATTTGAATTATCGTGATAGTCTTGATAATGAAGAAAGCCGACGGGCCTCTGTTCAAACGCAAATGTTATATGAGTTCTCAAAAAAGGAAGCATTTGCAAAAGCGGAACAGGATAAAAAAGATCTGGAATACGCCGCGCAAAAAAAGCACCGTTCCATGATCCTGTGGATCTCTTTTTCCGGTCTGGCGCTGGTACTTGTTTTTTCATTGTTTCTTTACAACAGATTCAAAATTACGCAACGGCAAAAAGCAACAATTGAAGAACAAAAGCTAGAAGTAGATCTTCAGAAAGATCTCGCGGGAAAGCGTATGGAGATTGCTGAAAAACAAAAAACAGTGATTGAAGCGAAGCAAAATGAGATCCTTGACTCCATTATCTACGCAAGGAGAATTCAGTCTTCGCTTCTTCCCTCCGAAAAAATGATCAGTAAAGAACTGGGCCGTTTAAAAAATAATTACCCGGAATCATGAGACCTTTAATAACAACTCTATTCGTTTTATTATTCCTGCTGGTAAAAAGTCATGATGTTTTTATAGCGTATCATGTAAACAAATCAGTAACAGTTGATATCACACCAGAACAAGTAGATTCAGTTTTAAAATCTGGCCGGGAGTTTTTAAATAAAGGAGATCTTCAAAACGCTGTTTATTGCGCGTCAACTGCCAGCGCCACGGCAAAATTGGCCAAGGATAAAGGAAAATTAAAAAACAGTTTTGAACTATTTAAATCCATCGCCCTGGAAAAAAAGGATTACAAGAGCGCACGTACTTATCTTTTGTGGGCTATGGAATACCGTGATAGTTTGCAAACAGAAGAAAATACCAGAAAAAAAGTTAAGAGCGAAATGCAATATGCCTTCGACCAAAAGGAAGAGACAGAAAAATTACAGCAGGCAAAGGTAAACTTACAGCAGTTAGCGCAGTCGCGGCAGCAAAACATTGTACTCGTTGCAATTATTACAGGACTCATTCTCGTGATATTATTTTCTATCTCGCTTTTTAAACGGTTCCGTTTGATCACCCGGCAAAAAGATATTATTGAATCCCAAAAAACAGAGGTGGAAGCTCAGCGGAAAATTGCGGATGAAAGAAGGGTACTCGCAGAAAAACAAAGTGAGATCATTCACGAAAAGCAAAAAGAGATCCTGGATTCAATACGCTATGCCAATCGCATTCAACAGGCTCTGATGCCCTCAGATAAAAACATCGAAAAACTTCTCTGCGCTTTAAAACAGCGGGATGCTATTGGCCCCTAGACTACAGCGCTAAAAATTTAAACATGGTAAACCAATCTTTGTTATCTTTGAAAGAATGGGACTTAAGATTTTTAACCGCTTAGCCAATATTGGAATAGATGACACAACACCTTTTAATGTAAGGAATAAGTTAAAGGTATTCAATAATGCCATCCTGGTTATTCTTTTTATAAGTCTGTTTTACTGCTGCGTCGGAATAATCCAGCGTTATTGGATCGCTGTACTGGTAACGTTTTATTCTACCTTTTCAAATATCCTTTCATTATTCCTGGTAAAAAAAGGCTATTATAAATGGGCTTTCCACTATACCATGTGGTACGGCTACATCTTTTTAAGCGCATTCAGCTTCCTGTTCGGGGGCGCTAATAATTCCTATTATTATTTCCTGTTTATTCCGGTGGCATGTAATATCATGTTTGATAATATACGAACCACCTTAATTTACGTTGCCATCAGTGCTTTCTTAATGATCGGCAGTATTTATTATATCGATCATTACCCGCCGTACTACGATTTGCAGGAATGGATGCGTTCGTTCAGTTACCCCAATATTATTTTTGTAACGCTTCTTATTTATCTGGGCGTGCGACTCTTTAAACTGGAAAATCAAAAGTATTCACATCAAATAGAAGAGCAAAAAAAAGTACTCGAAGAAAAAAATCAGGAGATCACCGACAGCATCAATTATGCAAAAAAAATCCAGTCGGCCCTTATTCCTTCTGAGGAGGAATTCAACTCGCATTTCTCTAACAGCTTTGTATTGTTTAAGCCCAAGGATATTGTGAGCGGCGATTTTTACTGGGTTACAAGACAAAGTAACCGGATTTATTACGCCACTGGAGACTGCACTGGTCATGGTGTTCCCGGAGGCTTCATGACCATGCTCGGCATTTCTTTCCTTGATGAGATCATTAATGGGAAAAGCATTACCGAGCCTGCAGAAGTATTGGATGTATTACGTGAGCGGATTGTGCATACTCTTAAACAAACCGGTACCGCCGGTGAAAATAAAGATGGAATGGACATTGTATTATGTTGTATTGATATAGAGGCCGGTGTATTAAAATATGCTGCGGCAAATAATTCGCTTTATATATTTAAAGGAAACGTATTTACAGAATACAAGCCTGATAAACAACCCTGTGGCTTTTATCACACCAGCAAGCCTTTCACCCAGCATGAAATTAAAATAAACAAAGGAGATTGTATCTATACATTTACAGATGGTTTTGCGGATCAGTTCGGTGGCCCAAAAGGAAAAAAATTCAAGTATAAAAAGCTGGAAGAGCTTACACTGGCTTTGCAGAATCTGCCGCTGGCCGAGCAAAAAGCCTCCCTTGATAAAACGTTTGAAGATTGGCGCGGAAACCTGGAGCAGTTGGACGATGTTTGCATGGTGGGAGTAAAAATATGAAACTGATTTATAAAAATAAGATTTTTCTGAAGCTACTGGTACTCTTGTGTTGGCTCAACTCTATTGATTTTTCAGCACAATCAGATCCGGTGGATTCATTAAAGGGGGTTTTAAAGAACGCCAAACACGACACCGTTAGATGTAAAGCCCTTGAGATCCTTATTGAAACAGCACCGGACGGCGAATGGGAAAACTTCAATAGCCAGTTGCAAAAACTGGTTACTGAAAATCTTAGAAATAAAAATATCAGAGAACCGTTAATACTTTTTTATAAAAAACGCCTGGCCTTCACGCTTATTAACGAAGGAATTATTGTGAAACGCCACGGCGAAACCAATAAAGCTCTTGGATTGTTTGAGCGGAGTCTCGCTATTCAGCAGGAGATAAATAACAAAGAAGGCATTGCATACGCTTTAGGAGCTGTTGGTGTCATTTACCAGGAATTGGGTAACAATCAGAAAGCGCTGGCCTATCATTTAAAAAGCGCTGACCTGCAGATGCGTCTCAATGATGAAAAAGGACTGGCTTACACGCTTATTTACATCGGTGATATTTATAGCAATGCCGGAAATGTTTCAAAAGCCATTGATTATTATACACAAAGTTTAAAGCTCAACGAGAAAATTGATAATAAACAGGGAATTGCTTATGCGGTGAATAATCTGGGTGTAGTATATACCGGTCAGGGTGAGTACGAC
>JACDDR010000181.1 GCA_013816895.1 Bacteroidota bacterium | reverse complement strand
GTACTACCCTATGGAATTTATCAGCGATAACCTGCTCAACTACTGCGAAAACTTTTCTGAACCTGAATCTGAATTACTCAGAGAACTTAACCGCCAGACCAATTTAAAAATCGGGCAACCCCGAATGTTAAGCGGACATCTGCAGGGAAGATTCCTTAGCCTCTTATCAAAACTGAAACAGCCGCTGAACATTCTTGAAATAGGCACCTACACCGGTTATTCGGCTTTATGCCTGGCAGAAGGACTTTCTGAAAAAGGAAAACTGGTAACAATTGATCCGAATGAAGAAACCAATTTATTTGCGCAAAGTTTCATTAATAAATCTGAACTGAAAGATAAGATCGAGCTAATAACAGGTGACGCGCAAAAAATTATTCCTACACTTAAACAACGATGGGACCTTGTGTTTTTAGATGCGGACAAAAAAAACTATTCCGTGTATTTTGATCTGATCATTGACCAGGCTAATCCTGGCGCTTTGATTATTGCCGATAATGTGCTTTGGAGCGGCAAAGTGCTGAATAGCGAAAAAGATAAGGATACTCTTGCCATACATGATTTTAACGATAAAATAAATAAAGATCCGAGGATTGAAAACCTCCTTTTACCGGTACGAGATGGCCTTATGATTATGAGAAAATCTGCTGGTAAGTAAGAGAGGTCTGCTTGTTTTGGCATCCTGCCGTAAGTCTCCTATCGTTTTTAAAATTTGTGTTTTTTGCGATTAAAATTCCTATTTTTAAGCCTTAATTAAGCCGGAAACACCCTTTTTATTATGGACTTAGAATTCAACAAAAACGACGATAAAATGCGACTGCTCATCAGCCAGATGGAGCAGCGTTTACAAAAAATTTATTTAGGTGGAGGTAAAGCGCGAATTGAAAAACTGCATGAGCAGGGAAAAATGAGCGCGCGCGAACGCATTGATTTTTTATTGGATAAAAATGCACCGAGGATTGAAGTGGGTGCTTTTGCAGGTTATGAAATGTACGCTGAGCACGGCGGTTGTCCTGCCGGGGGCGTTGTTATTGTGATTGGTTACGTGAGCGGAAAGCAATGCATTGTGGTTGCGAATGATGCAACCGTGAAAGCAGGTGCCTGGTTCCCTATCACAGGAAAGAAAAATTTACGTGCGCAGGAAATAGCCATGGAAAACAGGTTGCCCATTATTTACCTTGTGGACAGCGCGGGTGTTTATTTGCCACTGCAGGACGAAATTTTTCCTGACAAGGAACACTTCGGAAGAATTTTCAGAAACAATGCCATTATGAGCAGCGAAGGCATTTTGCAGGTAGCTGCAGTGATGGGCAGCTGTGTTGCAGGAGGAGCTTACCTTCCTATCATGAGTGATGAAGCCATGATCGTGGATAAAACAGGATCCATTTTTTTAGCGGGAAGTTATCTGGTGAAGGCGGCAATAGGAGAAAACATTGACAACGAAACACTGGGCGGCGCCACCACGCATTGCGAGGTAAGCGGCGTTACCGATTATAAATGTAAAGATGACGCGGATTGCCTTACACGCATTCGCAATATCATGGGTAAGGTTGGAGATTACACCAAAGCGGGCTTCAACCGCGAAAAACCAGCATTGCCAAAAAAAGACGTAAAAGAAATTTACGGCATCATACCCGATGTGCGCGATAAACAGTACGATATGCGCGAAATTATTATGCGCCTCGTGGATAACAGCGAGTTTGAAGAATACAAAGAGCTATACGGTCAGTCCATTATCTGTGCCTATGCCCGCATAGAAGGCTGGGCGGTTGGAATTGTGGCCAACCAGCGCAAAGTAGTGAAGAGTAAAAAAGGTGAGATGCAGTTTGGCGGTGTTATTTACAGCGACAGTGCTGACAAGGCCGCACGTTTTATTATGAACTGCAATCAGAAAAAAATTCCGCTTGTATTTTTACAGGACGCCACAGGCTTTATGGTTGGTTCCCGCAGCGAGCACGGAGGGATTATTAAAGACGGGGCAAAGCTTGTGAATGCAATGGCTAACAGTGTTGTACCGAAGTTTACCATTATAATTGGTAACAGTTACGGTGCCGCTAATTATGCCATGTGCGGCAAGGCGTATGATCCACGGCTTATTGTGGGATGGCCTACAGCACAGGTAGCGGTGATGGGTGGATCTCAGGCAGCAAAAGTGTTGGTGCAGATTGAAGTAGCCAGCCTGAAAGCAAAGGGAGAGGTAATTACGCCGGAAAAAGAAGCCGAATTGTTTAATAAAATAAAAGACAGATACGATACCCAAACCACTCCTTATTACGCGGCTTCACGCATATGGCTTGACGCGATCATTGATCCGGTGGAGACCCGGAAAGTGATCGGCATGGGCATTGAAATGGCCGACCACTCCCCGATTACTAAAAAATATAATGTAGGAGTGTTACAAACATAATATTCCGCGTTATTAATACGTTATTAAGCTGAGAACTGTCAACAAACTCCTTCCCCCTTCATTCATTAAATTGAATAACAATGCATGAAGACAACGTATTAAAGCAGGTGAAGATCAACGAAGCCACTGTGACCCTTCGCAGGGACGGGATCGTTCATGTACTGTTTCACAAAAATATTACGCTCGGTCTTGGGCTTCAAATGTTGCTGCTTAATATCTATAATGAAATAACCGAACGAAAAAAGCATCCGTTCATTTTTGAAGCCTTTGAAGGTGTAAGGGTAACCAGGGAAGCAAAAAACAACGCTATCCGGATTGAAGACGACGCCCCGGGCTGTGCTTATGCCGTTGTTGCAAAATCACTTGCGTACAAAATAATTGCGGGTTTTTATCTTCAGGTAAAAAAACCAAAGTCACCCTACAAGGTATTCAGTGAAAAAGAGGAAGCAATTGAATGGTTAAAGCAATTCTTACCGTCAGCAGAAAATGCCAACAATGCAGATTAATAAAAACAATGTTTGAATTTTATTCAACAGGAGTTACCGTCCAATCGTTTTCGAACTTGCAGGAATATTCAGGATCAAATTTAATGTAAGTGATCTTTGATCTTTTCCTGATCCATTCTTTTACAAGACTTTTATTCCGGTTTGTTGTGGCCATTATTAATATTTTCTGATAATCGTCTTTTAAGTTTGTTTTATGCGGATCTATCCTGTTCTTTAATTTTAAGATTCTGTAACCGGGCTTGCCATCCGTTAAACTTGTAAACTGCACCGGCGTGCTTATGTCGCCAACCTGCATGGAGTTGAGCGTTGCGATCAGTCCTTTTTGACCTGCCTGATCCATCTGATTAAGGTCTTCATCATCAAACTTAGTACTTGCGGTAGACGGATTTATCATTAAACCGCCATTTTGTTTTGTTTCTTTATCGTCACTATAGCGGCGCGCCGCCTCTTCAAAGGTGATCTTACCATCTTTAATTTCTTTATAAATACTATCAAGCTGATACTTGCTTCTGAAAAAATCATCGTTGGTCATTTTAGGAATCACAAGGATGTGTCGTAAATCCAGAAGTTCTCCCTTACGTGCTACCAATTCAATAAAATGGAACCCATAGGCAGTTTCAAAAACATTGGATACCTCGCCGTTCTTTAATTTAAAGGCCACTGCCTCAAATTCCGGCACCATCATTCCGCGGCCCACGTTCTTAATTTCTCCTCCATCTTTTGCAGAACCCGGATCCTCGCTGTATAGGCGTGCAAGTGAGGTCATTTTAGCGTCACCTTTTAAGATCCGCTGACGGTAGGATTCCAACTGATCGCGTGCGTCTTTTTTGGCGTCCGCGCTAAAAGTAGGGCGTTTCACTATCTGCTGCAGCTCCACCTCTGAATTTACAAGGGGCAGACTGTCTTCAGGAATTGTTTTATAAAAAATTCTAACTTCGGCCGGGGTCAGACGCACTTCACCGGTAATCTTGCCCTGCATTTTCTGAGCCAATAACTGTTCGCGAATATCGGTCCGCAAATCATCCTTTATAACGTTGGTTCTTTTTCCGTAATAATTTTCGAGTTTTTCTTCGCTTCCAAACTGCTGAATAAAATAAGCCATACGACGGTTCAATTCATTCTCCACTTCAGCGTCAGATACTGTTACGCTGTCCCTATC
>JACDDR010000061.1 GCA_013816895.1 Bacteroidota bacterium | reverse complement strand
TCTGGAATAAAAGCAGCTCCATCGCCTTGCATTTATTGAGTGGCTCTTCCCGTTTATCCTGTTCAAGCATTGTGTTTTGCAAATCACTTAGCAGTACCGGATATTTTCCAACAACGCCAATAACCTTGTCCACAAGCACCTGTTGTGCATTGCTAAACGCAGCTAGTAAAAGAAAAAGAAAAAGGAATTTTATTTTAAACATGTCCCTAAAAATAAGCAAATAACCTGCATCTGTGGCGACTGAATTCTTAAAAAAATACAATATTATCAAGTACTATCCGAATTGCTGAACATCGGCGGCGGAAATTTCTTTTGCTCCTAAAATGATCAGTCGTTCTATAACGTTACGAAGTTCGCGAATGTTACCGGTCCATTTGCGGTTCTGGAGGGCTTTATAAGCATCTGCTGAAATTGTTTTACGGGCAATACCCATTTCATCACAGATCATTTCCAGAAAATAATCCGTCAATAAGGGAATATCTTCTTTTCGTTCATCCAGCGATGGAACATGCACGGGAATAACATTGAGGCGATGAAAAAGATCCTGACGGAATGTTTCTCTTTCGATCTCCTTTTCAAGGTCTTTATTGGTAGCGGCCACAACTCTAACGTTCACTTTTATTTCTTTATCGCCCCCTACCCTTGTAATTTTATTTTCCTGCAATGCCCTGAGTACCTTTGCCTGAGCGCTCAAGCTCATGTCGCCAATTTCATCCAGAAACAATGTTCCACCTTCCGCCAATTCAAATTTCCCTTTACGCTGCGCTACTGCGCTGGTAAATGATCCTTTTTCATGTCCGAACAATTCACTTTCGATTAGCTCTGAAGGAATAGCCGCACAGTTTACTTCAATTAGCGGGCCGTTAGAACGATTACTTTTTTCGTGAAGCCATTTTGCAACAAGTTCCTTTCCGCTTCCGTTGCTTCCTGTAATCAATACCTTCGCGTCGGTTGGCGCAACTTTTTCAATAATGTCTTTAATGGCCTGAATGGCGGGCGAATTGCCGATCATATCAACCGTCCTGGTGATCTTCTTTTTTAATGTTCTTGTTTCTGTTACCAGTTCACTTTTTTCAAGCGCGTTACGCACGCATACTAGTAAACGGTTAAGATCTATTGGCTTTGCCAGATAATCGTAAGCTCCTTTTTTTACAGCATCCACCGCTGTTTCAATGGTGCCGTGTCCGCTCATAATGATAATGGCACTTTGAACATTATTTTCAATAAGTTTTTGAAGTAGTTCAATGCCATCGAGCTTGGGCATTTTAATATCGCTTAAAATAATATCGTAATTATTTTTAAGAGCCATATTCAGTGCCATGTTGCCTTCCTCCGCTTCTTCCACCTGGTGTTTCTCAAATTCCAGGATCTCTTTAATAGAACGCCTTATGGCTCTTTCATCATCAATAACAAGAATTTTTGCCATAATTTTTTTACTATTTGGTTGGGCCTTCACGGCTGATATAATCAATTAACGCGCCTTCTTTTAAAGAGAAAGTAGACACGCGCATGCTATCTATTTTAAATTCCTCGAGCACAAAATCAATTAAAAGACAAGAAACCACTATCATGTCAAAACGCATTGGAGTTAATCCTTTAATTAGTTTGCGTTGCTCCAGGCTCGCGTTTTTAACGAGATCAGATACCTCGTAATACTTCTTTATATCAATACTGTATCCTGTTTTTTCTTCTGTTAATTCTTCACCTCCAAGTTCTCCATGAATCATTTCCACTACTGAATCAAACGCTCCCGAAGAACCGATGAGCTCTGTGGGTTTGTATTTGTTTATCACCTCGAATAAAGGTTCTAAATTTTCGCGGAGATAATTATGTATTTCAATTTTTTCCTTTTCGGAAATAGGGCTTAATGGATGAAAGCGTTCCAGCAATCGCGCAGCTCCAAGATTGAAGCTGTGTTTCCAGGAAATTTTTTTGTTGTTGGCCAGTATAAATTCGGTGCTTCCTCCGCCTATATCTACAATCAGTGAAATGGATTCATTTAAACGGAGCGCCTGCCGGTTTCCCAGGTAAATCAGGTCGGCCTCACGATTTCCATCAATAATTTCAAGCTCTATTTCCAACTCACGCTTTACCTTTTGGACGAATTCTTTACCGTTGGAAGCGTCGCGCACCGCGGAAGTAGCGAAGGCAATCACTTTATCGGCTTTATGCTCAATGATGCTTTTTTTAAAATGATGAAGGGCGGCAATACCACGTTCAAACGGACGATCGGCAATAAAGCCGCTGTTAATGGCGCCTTCGCCAAGTTTAACGGGAACCCGCGTATCAAATATTTTGTGGTGTTTAACCTCTTTTGAAGTATCAACGATCAATAAATGGAACGTGTTTGTTCCACAGTCTATAATTGCGAGTCTCACGTTTTAAAGATACGCTTAAAATTCAGCGAATAAGTTTTGTTTTTTACGCTAAAAATTATATTTTTATAGTATACTAACCAATCTTAAACGATGAAAAAAATCCTCTTTACCTTAACACTGTCCTGTATAATAAATATGATCATCGGCCAAACGGTTTATCCTAACTACGTGGATGGCCAGGTGTATATTAAATTTACAAGCGGAGCATTAAAGCAAGTATCTAAAGATGATCCCCGGAATATACCGGTTGCAAAACTTACCTCTGTTAACCGGATCCTTAATAAATACGGAGTTACCAAAGCTTACAAGCCTTTTTACCAGGCCGATGATGACGCGCGCCTTCCATATATTCTGAAAGTGGAATTTTCTCAAAAAAACAAGGTGAACGCGTTAATTGATGAGCTTGTAAAAGCAACAGGTGTTGAGTATGCTGAAAAAGTGCCATTGATGACAACTTTTATTACACCCAACGATCCCATTTATCCTTCACAGGTGCATTTACCACAGATCAACGCTCCAAGTGCGTGGAATGTGTTTAACGGCAATTCGAATATTACCGTGGCGATTGTGGATAACGCAGTAATGTATACTCACGTTGATCTTATTGCCAATACCTATACAAACGCTATTGAGGCTGCCGGTACGCCGGGAGTTGATGACGACGCGAACGGATATATAGATGATATAAACGGTTATGATGTTGGTGATAACGACAACAATGCCGTTCCAACCAATTCTTTAATGAATCACGGAACCCATTGTGCCGGAATTGCCGGAGCAACCAACAACAACGGGATAGGCGTTGGTTCTATCGGTTGGAATATAAAGATCATCCCTGTTAAATGTACACCTGATAATGGCAATACTACTACTATAGCCAATGGTTATGGCGGAATTATTTACGCTGCTAAAACCAAAGCGCGTGTTATTTCCTGTTCCTGGGGCGGGCCAACGGCAGCCGCAGCAGAACAAACAGTTATTGATTACGCGTGGAACAAAGGATGCATTATTGTAGCCGCCGCTGGTAACAGTAATACAAATGCCATGAATTATCCGGGCGCTTACAACAATATTTATTGCGTTGCCTCTGTTAGTTCATCCAACGTAAAATCTTCTTTCACCAATTACGGAACTACAACGAATGCGTGGGTTGACATTGCAGCCCCTGGAGAAAACATCTGGAGCACGGTGCCTTACACTACTACCGCGCAGTACCAGCAGATGTCGGGCACTTCAATGGCTACGCCTCTTGTTGCAGGACTTTGCGGTTTGATGTTATCCAAATGTTCTTTCATGACTCAAACAGATGTTCTTAATTGTATTACCAACACAGCCGCGAATATTTACACCATTGCCGCCAATGCCACCTACTCTACCAACTTTCAACTTGGAAAAGGCCGCATAGATGCTTTTGCAGCGATGAATTGCGCGGCAGGGTTTCTTACTACTCCCCCAATCGCAAACTTTTATACACTTACACGCGTTACTTGTCCTAACACCCTGATCTCTTTTCAGGATAGTTCTTTATACGCACCTTCTAATTTTACGTGGACATTCCAGAGCGGTATTCCCGCAACTTCTACTTCTTCGGCTCCGACCGTGCAGTGGTCTACACCGGGCACTTACTCCGTTAGTTTAAAGGTTGCCAATGCCAATGGAAATAATACAGCTACTAAAGTTTCCTACATAACTGTAACCAACCCAATAGCATTACCGTTGGCGGAAGGCTTTCAAACATTACCGTTCCTGCCTAACAACTGGAGTTCGTTTAATATCGGAAATGATAATGTGTTCTGGAACAGAGTTACAGGTGTTGGAGGTTTCACTGTAGGGGCCGGCGCGGCTTGCACAATGTTTGATAATTATAACTTTGATGCTACGGGAGACCGCGACGAAATGCGCACTCCAAAATATATTTTTACAAATGTGGCCGTTGCTAAATTAAGATTTGACGTAGCGTATACTCCTTTCGATGCCTTTTATTCTGATTCGCTCAATGTAAAGTTAAGCACAAACTGTGGAACCAGCTGGACAAGCGTTTACACAAAGGGAGGCGCTGCCCTTGCTACAGCACCTACTACAGTGCAGGCAACTATTTTTTCGCCTACCGCAACCCAGTGGAGAACTGACAGTGTAAATATTTCGCCGCAATCTGCAGGACAAGGAAACGTGATGTTGTCTTTCGAAAACCGCGGACATTATGGTCAAGCGTTATATCTTGATAACATCAATTTATTTTTCCCTGCACCAGTTAGTAATTTCAACCTGCCCGCTTCTTCTTGTGTGGGATCTGCACAAACTTTAACCAATACTACAACAGGTGCGGCTTCTTACACATGGTCGTTTCCGGGTGGAAGTCCTGCTGCTTCGAACGCGGCAAATCCTTCGGTTACTTATGCTTCTACAGGAGTTTATACAATTACGGTGAATTCTCAAAACGGGACATCAATTTCCTCTATTACCAAAACAATCAGTGTTACCAGCGGTCCACCAATCGTGGTAAATACGCCTACCATTTGTTCGGGTACAGCCGCGGTGTTAAACGCGTCCGGCGTAAGCACGTACACCTGGAGCACAGGACCTAACACAGCAAGTATTTCTGTAACACCAACTGTAACTTCTACTTATACCGTTAACGGAACATCCGGCGGTTGTTTAAGTACAATGGTAGCAACTGTGATGGTTAACGCTACTCCAAACGTAAGTGTAAATAACCAGACCATTTGTCCGGGAGGCACTGCTACGATTACTGCTTCAGGAGCAACTACTTATTCGTGGAATACCGGCTTTAACGGTAATCCGCTAACTGTTACTCCTGCAACATCAACAAATTATACGGTTACCGGTACAAGTCTTGGTTGCGCCAATTCAAAGACCGTTAGTGTAAGCGTAGGAACATCCTTATCTGTATTGATCAGCGCCAGCCAGCAAAGTGTTTGCGCATCAGGAACAACAACATTAACAGCCAGCGGAGCAACTTCCTATACCTGGAATACAGGTTCAACCGCGCCGTCCATTGTGGTGAGTCCTACATCCAATGCAACGTATTCGGTGATTGGATCTAACGGAGCATGTAGCGGAAATAATACTACAAACATTTCTGTTGTTCCAGCACCGGCAATTGCTCTTACCGCGAGCCCTTCATATAGTGTTTGCCAGGGTAATACTGCTACTTTAACTGCAAGTGGATCTTATACTTCATATGCTTGGACCAGCCCTAACGTAAACGGTGCATCCATTGCGGTTAGTCCATCTGTTTCTACTAATTACACCGTTACGGGAAGTGGCAATGGCGGATGTACAACCAGCAGCGTTGTGGCTTTAACCATTAATCAAAACCCTTCGGCAGTTACTTCAAACACGATTGCTTCCTGCAGTACTTGTCCGAACGGTGCCATTGATGTATCGGCAAGTGGTGGAAGTTCGCCTTATACGTATACCTGGATGCCAGGCTCAAATAACACGGCTTATGTGTTTGGAGTGGTACCCGGCTGCTACACAGTAAGTATTTCAGATGCAAACCAGTGTACAACACAAGCCACAACCTGCGTGAGTTTTGCAACAGGAATAGCCTCTACAGTTAATTCATCTGCCCTGATAATTTATCCTAACCCTGCTCAGAGTTTTGTTACCATTGAGTATCAGGGAATGAATTTCAGTTATGTAGTGTACAATAACCTTGGTCAGTTGATCAGTGAGAAATCTGCAAATCAGAACTCAGCTAATATTAACGTAACTGAATTTGCAAAAGGAATTTACACACTCGTGATTCAGCAAGGAAACGAAACAACACGAAAAAAATTAGTTATCGAGTAAATTATTGAAATATGAGCCGCGAATCCGCCGCGGCGGACACTGATCGCACTAATTTAAATTTGCGAAATCAGGGCAATTAGTGGCAGAAATATAAATTATTAAGAAGGCGATCCGAAAGGTCGCCTTTTTACTGTCACGTCGAGTAGGCGAAGTTAAAACGTTATCGCCGTATCGAGACGTTGCCTCTTGGCATGGGTATAGATTTCTCTCCAGACGAAATTGTCTGGACCAAAATGACAGAACGTTGTCCTGCGTCCTGCCGTCTCTGCCTGTTAAAAGCAGGCGGCTTTTTGTTACAGACTAACAATACCTCAGTGAAAAATGGATTTCTAATCTTTAATTGCAGTTTAAATCCCTATCCGGGTTTGCGGAATGACGGACAAATCAGAAAAATCGTTCCTCAAAAATTTATAGTACGCCGTAATTCCAATCATAGCGGCATTATCCGTACAATATTCAAAAGGTGGTATGAAGGTTTTGATAGATAATTCTTTTTCGAGCTCTAACACCTGGCTGCGTAGTTCGCTGTTAGCTGAGACTCCACCAGCAATGGCCAATTGTTTAATACCCGTTTCTTTCAAAACATTCCTGGCATTCTTTAGTAAAACCGATATAAGATGATGCTGATAAGAAGCGCAAATATCCTCCAGGTTTTCACAAACAAAATTTTCATTTTTCTGACTATTGTTTTGGATAAAATAAAGAAAAGAAGTTTTTATTCCACTAAAGCTATAGTCATTTCCAGGAACATGCGTAAACGGAAATTTATATTTTGTTTTATCTCCACTCTTCGCATGTTTATCAATCAATGGTCCGCCCGGATAAGGTAGTCCTAAAATTTTCGCAGCTTTGTCAAAGGCCTCCCCCACCGCATCATCCAGCGTTTGTCCTAATATTTCAAATTGAAGATGATCAGAAATTTTCACCAATTGCGTATGCCCACCACTAACCGTTAAACACAAAAAAGGAAAAGCCGGCATCTCATTTTCTTCCTCTTCATCTTTAATAAAATGAGCAAGAATATGTCCTTGCATATGATTCACTGCAATTAAAGGGATATTCAAAGAAAGAGCGAGCGACTTCGCGAAAGATAAACCTACCAGTAAACTTCCCATGAGTCCGGGTCCCGCTGTTACCGCAATAGCCGAAAGATCGGATAAAACAATACCCGCTTTTTTTAAAGCAGCATCCACTACTGGAACAATATTCTTCTGGTGATCGCGGCTGGCAAGTTCGGGCACTACTCCGCCATAAAGACGGTGAATTTCCTGTCCCGCTGTGACATTCGACAAGACTGTGTTGTCGCGCAATACCGCGCAGGAAGTATCATCGCAACTGCTTTCGATGGCTAAAATGTATGTACCCGATTTTTGCAATTTTTAAAGAAGCATTTCCTTTTTTAGGCTTATCTTTATAGCAAGGCCTTATGCTGCGCAAAATTACAAGAATATTAGTTAAAACCACCGGCATATTATTCCTGCTGATTGTTTTACTTGGCGTATCGCTTTACTTCGGAGTTCAATCCTACACCTTTCAAACCTGGCTGGGCAAAAAAGCGGGTAATTATCTGAGCGACGAGTTGCATACCACCATCACCATTCAAAAAATACAACTTGATTTTTTCACAAAAGCGCGGCTGGAAGGAGTATTTGTGGCCGATCTTCATAAAGACACTTTACTGAAAGGTGATCTGTCGGTAGATATTAAAGAACTTAATTTTAACGCGAAACGCCTCGTGCTGGATAAAGTTATTTTCAGCGACATGAAAGCCAAATTAATTACCTACAAAGGCGATTCAACTTTAAACTACCAGTTTTTGTACGATTACTTTGTGAGCGGAAGTAAAAAGAAAGATACCGCAAAGGGATGGGACGTGAGGCAGGGAGACATAGTGCTTGACAATCTTGGTTTTACTTACAAAAATGAAAACGAGGATACAAAAGTAACTCGGAACATGAATTTCAATTTCCTGGATTTTGATCATACCTCGGGGGTGATATCGGATTTGAAAATTAGTACCGACACGATTTTCGCCAATATTAAAAAACTTACAACGCGCGAACAAAGCGGCTTTGAATTAAGTAATCTTACTACCAATTTAAAAATCAGCAGCAAGGAACTTTTGCTTGAAGAGCTTTATCTTAAGACTCCCCGTACATTGCTCAAAGGAAAAGTTGATTTTATCTATAACGACTGGGGCGATTACTCTGATTTTATAAATAAAATTAATATCCGCGCTCAATTACTGGATAGCAGCCATGTTAGCTTTACAGACATTGCAAGCTTTACAAGTGAATTGAACGGGCTTGATAAAACAGTGTATCTTTCAGGAAATGTAAAAGGGCCGGTAAGTGATTTGAATCTTAAGGACTTTAATCTTACTTACGGAGATTACACACGGTTCAGGGGCAACCTCACCTTAAGTGGATTGCCCGACTTTTCAAACAGTTACCTGCACTTTGACGCGAAAGAAATTTCCAGCAACTATAAAGACCTCATCCAGATTCCCACCTATCCTTTTATTGAAGGAAAAAAACTTGAACTGCCAATACAGGTTAAGCAACTTGGAACGATCAGTTACAAAGGGAAATTCGACGGATTTATCGGCGACTTTACAACGTACGGAACATTTAAAACTGCCTTGGGCAACCTTACGACCAACCTGAGCGTTAAACTTGGAAAAAAACTTGACGATATACAATACCGCGGAAAATTAAAAACACAGAATTTTAATCTCGGCGCCCTGGCGGGTTCTGCCGACTTGAAAACTTTATCGCTTAACGCTGAAGTAAAGGGTCGTGGCATTTCTTTAAAGGCTTTGAATGTGGATGTAGAGGGGAACATACTCAGCGTAGTTTATAATAATTACGATTATAAAAACATTGTAATGAACGGAAGCATTAAAGAAAAAATATTCAATGGTCTTTTGATGAGCAAAGACCCAAACGCGGATTTTGATTTTAACGGATCGATTAATTTTCAGAAAAAAGTTCCCGCTATGGACTTTATTTCTACCGTAAACAGACTTGACCTTAAAAAATTAAATTTTTCAAAAGAAGAAGGTTCAATTTCCACACAGGTTTTGATTGTTTTACATGGAGATAATATAAATAACATTTCAGGAGATATAAATTTTGACAACACAATTTTTAAAAACGCTAAAAAAGAATACAAGTTCAGCACCTTTGATCTTAAACTGGACCAGGAAACTGCAGACAAAACAATTAATGTAAACTCCAGTTATTTTAACCTGGCCGTTGATGGCCGCTTTAACGTTACCAATCTGCCACCCGCGTTTCATCAGTTTTTAGTTTCCTATTATCCGGCTTTCTTTAAAAAAGTAAAATCAAAAACAGTTTATACCGACGATCTCAAGTTTAAACTTACCATCAAGAAATTTGATGTTATCCGCGAACTGTTTGTTCCGGATCTTATGATTAGTCCCGGAGCCGTGATCAACGGTGAGTTTGATGTTTCCAAAAACCTGATCAATATTAATTCAAAATCAGATTCCATTCGTTTTAAGACAATCAAATTTCACAATAACGTGGTTGAATCCTATTCGCAAAATAATAAGATAAACCTTGTATTTAAAGGAAGTGACATTCAACTTTCAGACAGTATCAAATTAAATAATTACTTCATCTATTTTGTTTCCAAAGACAAAGACACGAAATACAACCTGGAATGGGATAATAAGTTGTCGCCAAAAAATGCCGGGAAGGTAATGGGTAAGGCCTCGTTCGCTAGTCACATGGCAACACTCAGTCTCGATAAATTTTTTATTACTTCGCGGGATAGTACCTGGAATTTAACCTCCGCCAATCCGACTATTGTTGATACAAGCGGGACCATTATAGTAAATCCATTGCTGTTCACAAATAACAACCAGTCGATAGGCATAGCCGGAACACTATCCGGAAAACCGGGCGATAGTCTTGTTATTAATACCGAAAACGTTTTGCTGCAACAGTTTAATCCATTGCTGAAACTGATAAAACTTGAATTAGAAGGGTCTTTGAGCGGAAGGGTAACATTACACGATCCTAAAAATTTTGGCTTTAGCAGCGATCTTAATTTTGAAAAATTTAAAATCAATAAAAATGCTGTAGGAAAGCTCGTTGTGCAAACAAGTCACAATTCTGCTGAAAAAAATATTTTCATGGACGGTTACACTTCCCTTGGCTTTCCAAGTCTCACAGGCGGCGATCCTGAAAAAAACATTTCTTTTCGTGGCTATTATTACTTTGATAAAAAAGAAGAGAGCATTGATATAGATTTTAAGGCTGCTCCTGCCAACCTTAAATTACTAAATCCATTGCTGGAAGGTGTTTTAACTATAAATAACGCATTGGTTACAGGCGGAGGGAAGATCCACGGCTCGCCGGATAATTTGAAAATAGATGGCAAACTGAAGTTGTATAACGCTGAAATTAAAGTTGATTATACCAACGTAACATACAATATGACCGGCGAGGTAGAAATAATGCCTGACCAGATACGCTTTTCGGACCTGTTGATGAAAGTGGTAGATCCGGCACTGAAGAATAAAGGCCTGAAAGCCGCGCCACAGGGAACAATTAACGGAAACATTTTCCATACTAACTTCACGCGTATACAGCTCGATTATGACGTAACCTATCGCAACATGCTGGTGCTTAATACCACACAAAAAGAAAACAAAACATTTTACGGAAAAATTTATGGGTCCGGTAACATTGGTATCTGGGGTTTTCTGAATAATCTCCACATGCAGGTAATAGATACTACTACCAAGGGCTCCAAATTCTTCTTACCGCTAGATGGCCCCTCGGAAGTAGCGGAAAGCGATTTCATAACGTTTGTAAAACGCGACACTGTTAAACCAAAGCCGGATGTACCTCTTACCGGTTTTAATCTTGATATGTATGTGACTGTTACTCCTGAAGCACAAATGCAGATCATCATGGATAGTAAGGCCGGTGATGTACTGAACGTGCAGGGAACGGGAGATCTTAACCTGAGAATTAATACCCTGGGCAAGTTTGAAATGTTTGGCGATTACATTATGACCAACGGTGACTATCTTTTTACACTTGAGAATGTGATCAATAAAAAATTTGACATCGATGCCGGAAGTAACATTTCCTGGAGTGGTGATCCATTAGCAGCAGAGATAAACATAGTGACGAGCTACAAGCAGCGGGCAAGTGTGGCAGCACTTTTAAATGATACTACGGGAAGATACAAAGGTCGTTTCCCGGTGGATTGCAAACTGAAGATCAGCGACAAATTATTTTCACCAAATATTAATTTCGCGATTGAATTTCCAAGCATTGATGCTACCGCGAGAGCGCGGATCAACAACATTCTTTCCGATGAAGCGGAACTTAACAGGCAGGTATTTTCATTTTTATTATTCCGCACCTTTGTTACACCGCAAATTTACAATAACAGTTCCGGAGGTGTTACTGCAGGAAGTGCCGCGGCTTCAACAGGCAGTGAGATGTTAAGCAACAGACTGAGTTCGTTTCTGAACAACTATGTTGGAAATCTAACAGGATTAAACGATTTGGAGGTCGGGCTCAATTACCGCGCGGGATCTGGAACCACAACAGGCAACGAAGTGGATCTTGCCCTGAGTAAACAATTGTTTAATAATAAAGTTTCTATCGACGGCAACTTTGGTGTGAATAATAACCAATCGAACCGGAATTCAAGCGGAATTATTGATGTGAACATTGAATACAAACTTACGGAAGACGGCAAATATCGTGTTAAAGGTTTTAACAGGAGTAACAACACCACTCAAATAACCACAACCGGCGGCCCTTATACACAAGGCATAGGATTATTTTACCGTGAAGAATTTGAAACAATCAACCAGTTATTTCAAAGGTATCTTGTCAAGTTTAAAAAGAAAGAAGTGAAAGTGGTTCCTCCGCCTTCTAACTGATAAGGCTTTTTAGTTGTGCCTTGGATAGTCTACAAGCCTTAATAGCAGTGCATCATTCAAAAGAAATATAAATTCGTTAAATTGATTCCCACTCTTTAATTTTTTTCAGTAAATTTTTTTGTCGCTTTTGGGTACGGGGTAAACAATTTACTTTTCTGCAGAAATTTTAAATTATTATGCGGTTAAATTACGTCTTGGATAGTGCGGTGGCAAAGGGCGATTTAGTGCGAACCCGAATTTTTCGGTAAATGGGTTTTGAATATTACAAGCATTGCGAAAAATTCATCCCGATAACTATCGGGAGGCAAATCGCCTTGATTTCTTTTGTTACTTTTTTTTATCAAGAAAGAAAAGTAAGAATATAAACATACAGAAATGGTTTTTAGAGTGCAGACTAATCAGCTTTCCCAGTCTTCACCCACTCTTCTATGCGGTATTGGTTAAGTTCGAAGTAATCCACTTTTTTTATCACTATTCCGTTATCGATGTAATAAATCTGTGGAAGATGCGCCGAAGCCAGCTGTATAAAGGTTTTCCCAAGGCACATGGAAGATGGAATGTCCTGGGTTCCTGTATCTTCAAGAAACTCGGGAAGATTTTCTTTATCTCCGTTTAAAATAAAATAAACAGAAAGTGTTGGCGACTTCTTTTTAATTAATCTGAATTTCTTAGCGGCAATGCGGCAGTGCTGACAGGTTAAACTTAAAAAAGCTATCACGTGTTTTCCGCTTCGCAATTCTTTTTTTGGAACCTCCACTTTCGCTGTATCCTCTGGATGATAGAGCAGATCGAGCGGCAAAGGATAGTTTACCTTTTCATCCATGTTATTGGAAGTGTAAGAATAATCAATTGGATTAATAAAGAAAGGAAGCAGCATTATTGTAACTCCCACAAAAGATAAAAACAATTTATTGAATTTAAATTTCCAGCCTCCGTAAATAAAGTAAACGATCAGCGCTCCGGCGATCATTATTATGTTCTTAACAATTGCCTGCAAGGGCGACATGCGGTGATGCTCACCGAAACATCCGCAATTACCATTGTTACCATTTATACCAATTTGAACGGAAAGATAAATAATAAAGAAAAGGAGGATGCCAATCGTAAAAGGAAGCGTGAATTTTTTAAGATTGTAATTGAGAATTAAAAGCAAGCCGATAAAAAATTCGAGGCCAATAAGCAGTCGCGCCATAACGGGAGCTGAATACCAGTTAGCGACTCCGATGTCCACAAACGTAAATTCGAAGGTTTCAATTACAGGCAAGAGCTTGGTATACCCTGAATAGATAAAGACGAGACCTAATCCTATTGAAATAAGAATTGCAATTATTTTTTTTATCAGGCCGACCTTCATCGCCGCTAAGATAAAGGTTTAATTGCTTAATGCGAAAGATGAAAAACAAATCCAACAAAAAACCCTTCACATTTCTGCAAAGGGTTTTGATATTTTTTTAATTTAAGGATTAACCTAAATATTGTTGTAACAATTTACTGCGACTGCTGTGACGAAGACGACGGATCGCCTTTTCCTTGATCTGACGAACGCGTTCGCGTGTAAGATCAAATTTGTCGCCGATTTCTTCAAGGGTTAAACCATGGTTCAATCCGATTCCGAAAAACAATTTAACCACATCGCGCTCTCTTTCAGTTAAAGTGCTGAGTGCACGGTCAATTTCTTTGCTTAAACTTTCGTTCATTAAACCGCTATCGGCCTTTGGAGAATCCAGATTCACCAATACATCCAGTAGGCTGCTTTCTTCACCGTTAGCAAATGGAGCGTCCATACTAACGTGACGTCCGCTTACTTTCATTGTATCGCTTACTTTATCAATCGGAAGATCCAGTACATCGGCAAGTTCTTCAGCACTTGGCTCACGTTCAAATTCCTGCTCAAGTTTACTGTAAGCCTTGTTGATCTTATTTAAAGAACCAACCTGGTTTAATGGTAAACGTACAATACGCGATTGTTCAGCTAATGCCTGAAGGATACTTTGACGGATCCACCAAACAGCGTAGGAGATAAATTTAAAACCACGGGTTTCATCAAAACGGCGGGCCGCTTTAATCAAGCCAAGATTTCCTTCGTTAATAAGATCGGGTAAACTTAAACCCTGGTTCTGGTATTGTTTTGCAACTGAAACCACGAAACGCAAATTAGCGCGGGTTAGTTTTTCTAATGCCTTTTGATCACCATCCTTGATTTTTTTTGCTAAAATTACCTCTTCCTCTGCTGTTATAAGTTCTTCGCGGCCAATTTCCTGTAAGTATTTATCTAATGATGCACTTTCACGGTTGGTAATTGATTTGGTAATTTTTAGTTGTCTCATTCTTTTATTGGGTGGTAAAGTGTTGGAAGTGCAAAACTACGCAAAAAACACTGATTTTTAAAGTTTTTTATTAGACTTTATAACGTCAAATGCGGCAAAAAGTTTCAAAAACGTTAAAATCTTGTGGGATATGGGGAATTGGGAGGTAATTACAGGCAGGGAGAAGATTAAGTCGTCAACTGTTTTGAGGTAGTGTGTCATGGAATATTTGGTGGAATATGTGTTAGGTATGTTAAGGGACTGATTTAAGGGTAAGGCCTTTGAAATGATAGTAGCTATTTGTCTGGGATGCCAAACTGATTCCTTCTATCCACTTTAAACTGCGGATCTGGACGCATTTACTCGATATGTCCATTTTTTGGTAAAAAATGGACATATCTTGATCTCATAAAAATCTGTAGTCTCATTTTTTTATCGCATTAACTGCCTGAGAATTTTAATCTTCAGGATATTTTAAAATGCCACATCCTTCACTCGTAATTAACAAAACACTCTTAATAACAGTTGAGTTAATTAACATTGCTGTGTTTACTTATAATCTGCTTGCGGGTATTTGCAATACATCATCTGAGTAATTTTATGCAAATCAAAATTTGTATTTCATGAATGCACAAAGCTTAAAAACAGATATCCAACAAGTGTTAGACAGTGACATTGCACTCCGCAAAGAATTTAATGAGCTGAAACGCTCTCTTAGCGATTACCGCAACCAGCTGATCATGCGCGATGAGGATTGCAAGCGCCTGCAGGTTACCATTGACGTGCTTAACACCAAGTTAACGGTAATGGAACGTGATAATACCAACTACAAAGCCGAACTGGCCGCCTTTAAAGAACTTCGCGGAACCATAAAGGAACAGCTGAATGTGAAACAGGAAGAGATCGATGCGCGTTTACTTGAGATCGAGTTGCTTAAAAACGAGGTAGCTTCTATTGCATCGGTTTACGAACAAAAAATTGAATCTATAAAAAACGAAGCTGCCATTGAACTGGAAACTGTTAAGCAGGAATATCTTTTACAAATCAACGATCTCCGTTCTAATTCACATTATAAAGAATCAGGGATTAAAGAAGAATTTGAAAATCGTGTTAACGAATTAACCGCGAATCTTGCTGACCGTGAGCAAAGCTTAACCTACCGTCACCAGGAAGAAATGCTTGCCGTGAAAAGTTCTTACGAAGAGAAAATTACTTTTTTAACCAACGATTTTACTTCGCAGTTAAATAAATTGTCCTCTTCTTCTCAAAGCGAGATCAGTTCTTTAACACATTCTCATTCTACAACCCTTGCAAACCTTGAGGAATCCTATGCCCAAAAGATCGACGCGATTAAATACGGTTACCAGAACGAAATAGCATCTTTAAAACTTCAGCTCGAAGAACAACGCAACAACCTTTCCGGCGATTTAAAATCGCAACTGGAGTCGCTTACATCAGAATATTCCACTAAAGAGCAATCGTTAATTTCATCATACGAAAGTCAGCTTGAGACATTAAGAAACTCCTCTTCCGCATCAACACTGGAATTAACTTCTGCTTTTCAAAACGAAATCAGTCAGTTAAAATCTTCAAACGAGTCGCTGATCAATGAATTAACCTTAAGTCATGAGTTGATCGTTCAGCAGCTGTCATCTGCTAATGAACTTAATGTTCAGCAAATCACTACTTCTTACGAGGAAAAATTATCCAATACTTTAATTCATTCTACTACTCAGAATTCGAAGTTAACCGATGAGTTAAGCAAATCGCAACTTGAGAATGATCACTTTAAAGAAAAAGTACGCGAACTGGTTTATCATATCGATGATCAGAATTCCCAACTGGAAACATTAAATAATCAGATCAGTCATTTCGAAACACTTTTAAAAACAGAGACTGAAAAATTAAATGAAGTAACACTTGAATTTGAAAATTTCAAGCAAAACTCTCAATTAACAGCCTCAGAGCAGGTAAATCAGCTCAACTCTCAAATCGAAAATCTTAACCTCGAACTTGAAAATCTTGGTTTATTGTTTGAAAGCACTACAAATACGTTAAGCAGTACAGAAACAAATTTTGAGTCTGTTACCCTTGAACTTGAAAATGCATCGGAAAACATTCAGCAATTACATGCGCAGGTAAATAATTTACAGGCTTTGGTATCTGAAAAGGAACAAACCTTCGAAGCGTTCCGTGCAGAACTTGAAATTTCAAGCAGTCAGCAACTCGAAAGCAAAGAAGTTGAATTTAAAAAATTACTTGCCGAGAACACAAACCTGATAAATGAAATTGATCTCGCCCAGGATAAAGTAGAAGCGCAGGAAGCAGAACTTAGTTTACTGAAAACGGAGCTTGACGAAATAAACGCTGTGAACGTAGCGCGAATTGAAGAATTGAAGGAAACGCTTAGTTCGAAAAACTTCAAGATCACAAATCTTGAAGGAACAAACGCGGGCATGGAACAGGAAATTGCAACGTTAAAAGCCGAAGTTGCTTCATTAAGATCTGAACTCGAAAATTCTTCGCAGTCCGGTGAGCAGTTTACCGCGCTTCAGCATACTTACGATAGCCTTGCTTCAGAAAAACATAACCTGATTTCAGAAATTAATTTACTACATGGAACGATCAGCGAACTCAACAGCAATGTATCAGACCTTAATTCTAAAATTTCAGGTTACGAAAATGAAGTAACCTTATTAAGGAATGCTTCCAATACTGAAGAGCACGATGCCTTTATCGACCGTCTTTTCAAGCAGATTGATGTTCTGAACGATGAGCGACTGGTACTTTTAACGGAAAAAGAGCAAATGGCCTCTCAACTGTTAAAAATGAATGATGTGATCAGTGAAATATCGCAAAATGTTGATAGTCAGAATATTGACGTTACGGAGTTGAATAATCATCGTAAAAATGTTATTTTAGCCTCCAATTCAAACGGATCGAATGAAAAGACCCAGATGAAGAAACAAATAAACGATTTGGTGCGTGAAATTGATAAGTGCATAGCGTTGTTAAGTGCTTAATTTAACGCCCTCTTTAAATGAGCGAAGTAAACATAAAAGTTGAAATAGCCGGTGGCATCTTCCCCCTAAAAGTGGATGCAGCTGATGAACAAAATATTAAAGAGGCCGTTAACTTGATAAATACTAAAATTGCGGAATTCGAAAAAAATTACGCAGTTAAAGATAAGAAGGACGTGTTGACTATGGTTATGCTTCAGCTGGTATCACAGCTTTACAAGCAGGCCAACACCGCGGAGAAGGAATTAAGTGTCTTAAAACAATTGTTTGCCGGTGTGGAGGAAATGTTACAACAGCATGTCCAAAACATTAACAATATAACAGATTAGTAAAACTTGTGGTAAGCAATT
Organism: Bacteroidota bacterium; assembly: GCA_013816895.1. Lineage (GTDB taxonomy): Bacteria > Bacteroidota > Bacteroidia > B-17B0 > Aurantibacillaceae > Aurantibacillus. Next base: position 5,235 of record JACDDR010000061.1, on the reverse strand, counting down.
AGGCGAACCATAAATTTTGCATCCGATTTATCGGAATCACGCGCACAAATTTTACACGAGAGATCGTAATAAAGTTTGTGCGTTTTTTATTAACCGCTGCCGTTAAGGTGGCTTAAACAAAAAAGAACATGGATATATTGACATTATCTATTATAGCCGGGGCCCTCATCCTGGGAGTTATCGCGGGTTTTTTAATAGCAGGAAGCAAATTAAATGCCGGTGCTAAAAAAGAAAAAGAAAACCTTGTAAAGGAAGCAGAAGTAAAAGCAGAATCCATTAAACAGGAAAAAATTCTTCAGGCGAAAGAAAAATTTCTTCAGCTTAAGTCCGAGCACGACAAAAGTGTTCAGGAAAAGAATACTCAACTTTCCCAACTCGAAAACAAACTCAAACAAAAAGAAAACGACCTTGCCAAAAAACTTGACGATCTAACGCGCAAAGACAAAGACGTTGAAAATATAAAGAGCCAGGCCACACAGCAAATAGAAATTTACAAGCAACGTCACGAAGAAGTTGAAAAAGGGCATCGCAAACAAGTAGAGATGCTTGAGAAAATAAGCGGACTAAAAGCCGAAGACGCCAAAGTACAATTAGTGGAATCCATTAAGAACGAAGCAAAGACTCAGGCAATGGGTTATATAAAAGATATTATGGACGAGGCAAAAATCTCTGCCAATAAAGAAGCTAAAAAAATTGTCATCCAAACCATTCAGCGTGTAGCTACTGAAACTGCGATAGAAAATTCTATTTCTGTTTTTCACATTGAGGGCGATGAAACAAAAGGCCGCATCATTGGGCGCGAAGGACGCAACATCCGCGCTCTGGAAGCCGCTACCGGCGTTGAAATCATTGTGGATGATACCCCTGATGCAATTACGTTAAGCTGTTTTGATTCCATCCGCCGCGAAATTTGCCGTTTGGCTTTACATCAGCTTGTAACGGACGGGCGTATTCACCCGGCACGCATTGAAGAAGTAGTTGAAAAAACAAAGAAGATGATTGATGAAGAGATCATTGAAACAGGAAAAAGAACTTGTATCGATCTTGGGATTCATGGTCTGCACCCGGAATTGATCCGCATGGTGGGACGTATGAAATACCGTTCATCTTACGGACAGAATTTATTACAGCACAGTCGCGAAGTAGCCAACCTTTGCGGGATCATGGCCAGTGAAATGGGCTTGAATCCTAAAGTTGCAAAACGCGCGGGCTTATTACACGATATTGGAAAAGTTCCTGATGATGAACCGGAATTACCGCATGCTTTATTAGGAATGAAGCTGGCTGAAAAATATAAAGAGAAACCGGAAGTTTGCAACGCGATCGGAGCTCACCACGATGAAATTGAAATGACCTCGCTATACTCGCCGATCATTCAGGTGTGTGATGCCATTAGTGGTGCACGACCAGGGGCACGCCGCGAGATCTCTGAACAATACATGAAGCGTTTGAAAGATCTTGAAGCATTGGCTCAAAGTTATGACGGTGTAGAAAAAACTTACGCTATCCAGGCAGGAAGAGAACTTCGTGTGATTGTGGCAAGCGATAAAGTAACTGACGGTCGTGCAGAGCAATTGGCTTTCGAAATCTCACAACGCATCCAAACCGAAATGACGTATCCGGGGCAGGTAAAAGTAACGGTGATAAGAGAAACAAGAGCAACGGGATATGCGAAGTAATTTCTATATTAAGGGTTAGACCCGTAAAAATAATTCATCAAGAAAAAACCTGGAGATATTCTCCAGGTTTTTTTTATAGTGTAGCATTTCTTTGTTGTTTTCAGAGTCAACCTCCACGCAATAATATAGAACCTGCCGAAAAGGTTCCTGAAGATTTATTTTATTTACCAGGCAACCCTTTCCTGCTTAATCCTGTCTTTATAATAAACCCTTGCTCAAATCTTAACCCATTCAATATGAAAAAAAGTTTATTCTTCGTAACAATGCTATGTTTCTTATTCATCTCTTCATTGCATTCACAAGTTACATTTAGCCCTTTTGGAACAAAACCACCCGATAACATTGTATCCATTATAAATGACCCTACCACAGGAGATTTATATGCTGCAGCAACTATAAAAGTGATACGCTCTACCGACCAGGGAGCTACCTGGCAGCTAACAGCAAACACAGGGGTTGCTAACTTAAACATGCTGTATATTACTGCTGCAGGCCAATTGTATGCAGGTGCTGATAAAACAAACGGCACCAATGTGGGTCTGGTTAAATACAACAAAGTTGCAGATACCTGGACACTCGTTCCGGGATCGCCTCAGGACATAACTGCAATCATAGAAGACAACCTGGGTAATCTGATAATTGGCACAGGCACAACAGGAAACTATGGTGCTACAAACCCAATAAACAAAGGGAGTGGCATGTATTACTATAACGTTGCTGGAAATTCATGGACAGCTATTAACACAGGTTTACCAAATGCTCCCGGCTATTCAGTTCTTCCGTTTATTAAATGTTTTGTAAAAACATCAACCGGTACTGTTATTGCAGGAACATACGGCTGCGGGGCAATGCAATATAACGGAAGTACCTGGAGTACTTACGGTACAGGCCTTACAAATAATTATATCAATACATTAGCCATCAGTTCTTCGGGTATTTTATTTGCAGGAACGGATGCCGGCGTGAGTATGGTAGCCTCTTCCTCAACAACATGGGCGACAGTAAGCAGCGGATTACCTGCCGCAAAACCTGTTCGTTCATTATCACTGGATGCATCAGGAACTCTATTTGCCGGTTTAGGCTTCTATCATTATCAGAATGGCAATATGACCGGCGATCTTTATTCAAGCACAAATAATGGCACGTCATGGCAAAACGCATCAACAGGATATGTTGGTGGCGTTATTTATTGTGTGCTTGCGCATCCGTCAGGAAAATTGTTTGCCGGTTCGGCAGGAATTTGGAAATCCTTAAATAGTGGGGGTTCATGGGCATACTCGATGATGGGGGTTTCAATATCAAACCAGGTTATCAAAATTGCAAAAAATTCTGCTGGAGATATTTTTGTAATGTGCAGAAATATTTTGCTGGGGTATCGCCTGCCTTATGCCGGCGTTTTCAGATCAACGGATAATGGATTAACATGGACGCAATTGGTAAATGGCATTAAAGCACAAGGATTAAATGAACTTTTTATTGATAGCCAGGATAATATCTGGCTGAGTGGAGGGATTTTGAAATCTAACGCAAACGGAACCGGTACAATTTGGGGCACACCTGAATTATACAAGTCAACCAATAATGGTAACACCTGGGTACAAAACACATCCATAGTAGCAGCCTCAACTTCATATGATTATATAAAAGAAACCAATTCAGGTAAACTTTATGTTGCGAGTTCATTTGGAACAGCACTCACAAATATTTCTTCAACAGTTGATTATAATACGTTTGATAATACGCTTAATTTACCTCCCAACAATGGTTATCATAGTTACGGTTTAGCCGTTAATAACGCGAATGACGTTTTTCACGGCACCGAAAGTAATGGTATGATGCGCTCAATAAGCAATGGCGCACCCGGCACGTTTTCTTCAATTACAACCGGTGCAACTTATACAGCAAGTACGCCCTGCCCGATTGGCAATGTAGGCGCGTTTGTTGATCCTTATTCTCAATATGTATTTGGTACCGGAACGAATGGAACTACAACCGGTATTCGATTTTATGGCTCTACAAATACAAATAATGGAACCAATATGTTTCCATTTTTAAATTTCCCTCCAACCTGGACCGCAGTTGCAGATCTGGCATTTTCTAATACTGGTAAAATGTACACATATGTCCAATCAAGCCAGTTCAATCAGGTAGGGTTGTACGAAACTCAAGGCCCGTTTAATACTAATTCAACATTTACAAAAGCAATTAGTTCAGGGACTTTATCGTATTACTTTAACACATTATACATTGATAAGTGTGGTTATTTATATGGCACAAGCTCGGGCAATGGCATCTCAATTTCAAACGGGCATGTTAATACACCCTCAGCAAGCACTTTATCACTTCCTGCAAATAATTCAACAGGCGTATCGTTAACACCTACATTAACATGGAGTGCAAATTGCTCCGCAGATAGTTCACGCTTACAGGTTTCAACGACATCAGCTTTTACTGCTATAACGCTTGATGTGCAGCAAATCACAGGAAACAATTATACTGTATCTCCAGGGATTTTTAATCTTAATACAACGTATTACTGGCGTGTGTATGGAGCCAATAACAAAGGAACAGGAAGCTGGTCAACAACCTATAATTTTACCACAGCTTTAACCACCGGCATCAATAATGTAAATGAACTTTCTGATTTTTTAATTTATCCTAATCCAACCAGCGATATTGTAACTATCCGATTCAATGACGATGCAAGAACGCAACAGGTAAGAATCTATGATCTTACCGGAAGACTCATCGAGCAGATTGAATGTAAAGAGCAGATAAAAATAATTTCAACTAAAGGCTGGAGTCAGGGCGTTTACGTTATTAAATGCGGAAATTATGTGCAGAAAATAGTAAAGAATTAGTACTATATTTAATATTATACGCGAAGCCAAAAAATGTATAACTTTGCCCCAGGCTTCGCAGTTCGAGCGCCCCACAGAGGAGCGCTCGAACTGTTACAAGTGGGCAGTTTTTTCTGATATATTACTTGCTTTTTAAATACAATGAGTGAAAAAAATATTAATCAAAATTTCTTTCACTTTTTCTAACCCTTCATGGATCCTTATCAAATAACCTTTCAAACCTGGAACAAAGTTTCATCCCTTTACCAGGATAAATTCATGAACCTGGATTTGTATGATGATACTTACGATTTATTTTGCAAGTACATCACACAAGCCGAAGCTAAAATTTTTGAAATAGGCTGCGGCCCGGGAAACATTACAAAATATCTCTTATCAAAAAGACCGGATTTTAAGATCGAAGCCATAGATGTAGCCCCCAACATGATTTTTCTTGCCAGAAAAAACAATCCTGCAGCCAGTTTCAAAATAATGGATTGCAGAGAGCTTGATGCAATAACAGAGAAATATAACGGCGTGATGTGCGGCTTTTGCATGCCCTACTTGTCAAAAGAAGATTGCGGCAAACTTATAAAAGATACAGCGGCAATTATGAATCAGGGAGGGATCTTCTATTTTAGTGTATTGGAAGGTGATTATCTGCAGTCGGGTTATGAGGCGGGCAGCAGCGGCGATAAAGCCTATGTGTACTATCA
>JACDDR010000180.1 GCA_013816895.1 Bacteroidota bacterium | reverse complement strand
GATGCGTCTTCTTACCGCCAGTTTTTTAAATGGGTTACAGATTCAATTAAAACGAGCAGTGAAAGCGTGGAGAATGCAAAATCAGGATTTGAGATGGCCCACTTCGACGAGAACACCATTACCAAAATTGATGCTCCGAAATCGAGCCAGGCGCCTGATCAGTTCCTCGATCCAAACTTCGTGGTACTTGCGGGAAAATGTCAGAATACAAAGCGACCATACCTGATGAAGTACGCTAAAATAATGAAGCCTTCAACCGTAAAAGGTCTCGACCTTCAAACCCTGGCGTACAGGCTGGTTGGGGCTTTCCAGGTAGATCAAACATATTATGAATTATCGGATGAATATTCCATTGGAGTATCCACCAAAATAAACAGCAACGAATTAATCGGGGCGCCAACGTGCCCTTGCTGCGGAAACCAGTTTGGCTTTGCGGTATGCGGCTGCGGAAAAATTCATTGCATTGGCGAAGAAGAAGAAAGTACTTGTCCGTGGTGCGGCAGTAAGGGTAAATATACGGCGGGCAGTGGCGACAAAGGCTTTGATGTTAACAGGTCGCAGGGATAATGATCAAACCCGAAGACTACATACGTCACCTGCTTCTGAATAAAGGTTATGCTCTTACGCCCGCAAACGAGAAATTGTTCAATACGTTTGCAAGTGATGAGGGTAACGGGGAAGCAGTTAAAATTATTTTAGAAAACCAGCAATTATTAATGGATAAATGGCAAATAGCGGATCGGATCAACGAGGTGATGCAAAAACAACTCATGATTCCGAACGCCACAGTAAATAAGCCTTATAGCACAGAGCTTGATTTTAAAAAATTGGGCTGGGAAGATGTTGTGGTTTTATCATTTGAGGGCTTTGAAGAATTTGGTTTGACCTATGAGCCGGAAACAAAAGTGATTTCAGGTTCACCTGACAGGAGCGGTGATTATAAAGTAAAATTAAGATTCAGAATTTCCGGGGAACCCGAAGATGCCGGACACGAAAAACTGGTTTCATTTATAGTGAATCCTGATCCTAAATCTCTCTGGAAAAACATAGAAAGCAACCGTGAAGATCCTTATTGGAAAAAAGATAATGTAGAGGTAATGGATCAGCTCGGCGAGAAAACAATCGTAGTTGCTTCGCGAAGAGGGCGCTCGCATGCGAATGTCGGGTCTTTCAGGGACGATGATTTTTCCTATAAATATTTAAACGATTCGGGTTGGAGCATCGTCGCTGTATCAGATGGAGCGGGCAGTGCGAAGCTTTCAAGAAAAGGATCGGAAATTGCCTGCAAAACGGTAATAGAACATTTCAGCGAAAAATTAGCGGGCAATTTTTTAAAAGAGGTGGATTCCCTGGTGAAAGAATACAAGGAAGATGCGGAAAGCTCATTGAAAAAACTGAATCTCTTTGTTTACACAAATTTAGGGGAAGCTGCATTAAAAACCCATAAGGAACTCCAGCGATTTGCTGAAGAAAATAATGCGGAGATAAAAGACCTCCACAGCACACTCATTTTTACCTTATTTAAAAAATACGAATTTGGTTACGCTGTATTTTCTTTCGGGGTAGGGGATTGTCCAATGGCCATTTTGAATAAAGATTGCACGGAAGTAACATTGATGAATTGGTTGGATGTGGGTGAATTCAGTGGCGGAACCCGTTTTATTACCATGCCTGAAATTTTTAACAGTGAAAAATTCTCAACACGTTTTAGTTTTAAATTAATAGAGGACTTTTCATTCCTGTTTTTAATGACGGATGGAATTTACGATCCGAAATTCGCGGTAGAAGCTAACCTTGAAAAAATGGAATGCTGGAAAGAATTTATAGAAGACCTTGAGGGAAAAAATAGTGATAACGTTAAAGTTGAGTTTGTAAAACAAAACAAAGAGCTTCCTCAGCAACTGGCTTCCTGGATGGACTTCTGGAGTCCCGGCAACCACGACGACAGAACCCTGGCCGTAATATTCTAAACATGAGCACCAAAACAGTAACATCGGTTATAACGCCCGGCAAAGTTTATCAGTTTGTTGATAATGGTGATCCCATGCGTGGCGGAATGAAGGATGTTTACTTTAGTCCCGACCGATCCTACGTGGTTGCTTTTTATCGCGACCCCCAGGATCATAATTCGAAAGAACGCCTGAAACGTATTGTTACTACCTATTACGAAAATTTTTTTAATCGCGAAGGCGGAGCGTATTACAAGGAGCTTTACAGTTGGCCTACCGACGTGGTGGAGCTAAATAAAAAAACGGGAATAATTGTGCCGGTGTATAATAAAAACTTTTTTTTCAAGAAAGGATATGCTGCCAATGATTTGATAAGGGGAAAAGAAAAAGAAGGTAAATGGTTTGCTTCACCTAAATTCAGGAACAAACAATTTGCTTTGCGGCTGGATGAATCAGAATTGGGAAACTGGCTGAACTATTTCCAGGTATGCGTGAATATTACCAGAGGCGTGAAACGTTTGCATGCAGCGGGACTTGCACACTCCGACCTTTCCTATAAAAATGTTTTGGTTGATCCTGTGAGCAGAACTGCCGCTATTATTGACATTGACGGTCTTGTGGTGCCGGGATTGTTTCCGCCGGACGTAATTGGTACCGCTGATTTTATTGCACCAGAGGTTCTTGCAACAAAACATTTAAATAAGAGTGATCCCAACCGAAAATTGCCATCACGCTTAACCGACCTTCACGCTTTGGCCGTAATGATTTACATGTATCTGTTGTATCGCCATCCGATAAAAGGCGGCAAGGTACACGATCTGGATACGGAAAAAGACGATCTGCTTTCGATGGGAGAAAAGGCTTTGTTTATTGAACATCCAACCGATCATTCCAACAAACTAAAACTTAACCAGATAAATCCCAAGGAACTTCCCTGGGCAGATGTAGACCGCCTTCCTTATACAATCACTGGTCCTTATTTAAAAGAATTATTTGACCGTGCATTTATAACAGGGCTGCATAGCCCCATGCAGCGGCCATTGGCGGACGAGTGGGAGCAGGCTCTTTTAAAAACAACAGACTTAATGCAGCCTTGCTCTAACAGTAAGTGTGATCAAAAATGGTACGTGTTCAATAATACCAATACACCACGTTGTCCGTTCTGTAATACACCGCATCAGGGCACGCTTCCGGTGCTTGATCTGTATTTTCAATTTAAGCCAACCGTTTGGCGGCCGGAAAATCATCGCCTGATGGTGTACAACAACCAGTACCTCTACAAATGGCACGTAAACAGGAATGTGATCAGGAACGAAAAACTGAGCGATGAGCAAAAAATTCCCGTAGGTTATTTTACGCTTCATAATAACAACTGGGTGTTTGTGAACCAAAAACTCGAATCCTTAAAAGATCTTACTGAAGACAAGGAAATCCCTCCCAATTCCATGGTGGAACTAACTCAGGGCAAAAAATTGTTGTTGTCAAAAGAAGAAGGAGGAAGGGTTATTATTATTACTTTAGCAAACGCAACCAAATAAGATAAACACATAATAATATGAACGAATTAATTCAGCAAATAATAGATAATCCCGGCGCGTCTCTTGCTATAATTGGTAACCTGATCATTATCGAAAGCCTTCTTTCGGTGGATAATGCTGCTGTTCTTGCCACCATGGTAATGGACCTTCCGCAAAAGGAACGCGATAAGGCATTAAAGTATGGTATCTGGGGAGCTTATATTTTCCGCGGCCTTGCCATGATATTTGCAGCTTTCCTTATTAAAATATGGTGGCTGAAACCGTTGGGCGGCTTGTATCTTTTATATCTTGTGTATGACTGGTATAAAGGAAAACAAACCGAAAGCAACGAAGATGATTTTGTAGATAAAAATAGTAACTGGCTGTATAAAGCGACTGTTGGCTCTATCGGGTCCTTCTGGGCCACGGTGTGTCTGGTAGAATTAATGGATATGGCATTTTCAATTGATAACGTTTTCGCGGCAGTTGCCTTTACGCCCAACATTATCCTGGTTTGCGTTGGTGTGTTCATTGGTATTCTTGCAATGCGGTTTATTGCACAATGGTTTGTAAAGCTGATGGAGAAATACAGTTTTCTTGAAACAGCCGCTTTTGTAGTTATTGCGATCCTTGGATTAAAATTGATTTTAT
>JACDDR010000060.1:16532-23056 GCA_013816895.1 Bacteroidota bacterium | reverse complement strand
CTTCTGCTTTCGCTTTGGCAGCAGCGTCTTCTTCTGCTTTTTTCTTGGCAGCGGCTTCCGCGTCTGCTTTGGCTTTCGCCTCAGCATCTGCCTTTGCTTTGGCAGCAGCTTCCGCGGCTGTTTTTGCCTTTGCTTCAGCTTCGGCCTTCGCTTTGGCCTCTGCGTCCGCTTTTGCTTTAGCAGCAGCTTCTGCGGCGGCTTTTGCCTTTGCGTCTGCTTCCGCCTTGGCCTTTGCCTCTGCCTCTAATTTTGCTTTTGCATCCGCTTCTGCCTTAGCTTTCGCTGCAGCATCCTCTTCTGCTTTTTTCTTGGCAGCGGCTTCCGCATCTGCTTTGGCTTTCGCTTCTGCATCAGCCTTTGCTTTAGCAGCAGCTTCTGCGGCAGCTTTTGCCTTTGCATCTGCTTCCGCCTTGGCCTTTGCCTCGGCCTCTAATTTTGCTTTTGCATCCGCTTCTGCCTTGGCCTTAGCCGCAGCTTCTTCATCTGCTTTTTTCTTTGCAGCGGCCTCCGCATCTGCTTTGGCTTTTGCCTCTGCGTCCGCCTTTGCTTTTGCAGCAGCATCTGCGGCGGCTTTTGCCTTTGCCTCAGCTTCAGCCTTCGCCTTTGCTTCAGCCTCTGCCTTTGCTTTTGCCGCGGCTTCGGCTGCAGCCTTCGCTTTAGCCTCTGCATCTGCCTTGGCCCGGGCCTCCGCTTCTGCTATTAATTTATTGATATTAATGATCTGTTCCTGTGGATAGGATTCTTTTGGCTTTATGGCTAAGGCGTCCTTATAACTCGCAACCGCCGAAGCCCATTCCTTTTTCCCAAAAAGCTTATCGCCATTTTTAACAGCGGCCTGGTAATTTGCCTCTTTATCTTTTTCCTTGTTCTTGGCAGTTTTTTCGGCTTCCTTGATCGCCGTTAAACCCGCCAGCATCTGATCCAGATAATTTTTGTCATACTCAAAGTTATCTTTCGCAGAATTATAATTGTATTTATTAATAGGCTGGTTTAAAAGGGAGTAATCTACTCCGTCGTATTTTTTGTTTAAACCCATATCAGCCTGGATCACAGGAAATTTATTCTCGGCTTTTTCAGGAGGAACACCCAGTGTACTTACCGAAAACCGTTTAGAGACATAACCATCCTTGCTTACAATAATTAAGAAATCGCCCCCAAGCGGTAAATTAAAGCTGTAATCGCCCGAAGCATTCGTCATTGCGTTTCCAACAGCCTTACCTCCCTGCGTGATCTGAATGACAGCACCGCTTACATTTCCTGTTTCATCGGAGATGTTTCCCTCAAAACGAACCGGAACTGTTTGTGAGAAAAAAAGATGAAAACAAAAGAATAATATGATTGCGCAGTAGTGCTTAAAAGTCATAGTTTTGGGGTCACTCAAATTAGCAAATAAATTTACGAAAATAACTCAAACCTCTTATTAAAACTTTTGCATGCAGGCTCTTAAAAATGTTAATTATAGCTACTGGGAACAGGATCAATATTTCAGAACCTTCGATCTTATCGTGATCGGCAGCGGCATTGTTGGCCTGAGTACAGCTATATCTTTTAAACAAAAAAACAAAAAGGCCTCGGTTCTTGTAATTGAAAAAGGACTCTTACCCAGCGGCGCCAGTACCAAAAATGCCGGCTTTGCCTGCTTTGGCAGTCCAAGCGAATTACTGGACGACCTTGGCAGGATGAAACACGAATCGGTTTGGGAAACGGTTAACATGCGCTGGCAGGGATTGGGTCTGCTTCGGAAACGTTTGGGTGATAAAAATATTGAGTACAATAATTGGGGAGGTTATGAATTGTTTGACAAGCAAAACGACTTCGATTTTTGTTTAGAAAACGTTTCTTATTTGAACAAGGAGTTTGAAAATACTCTCGGAATAAAAAAAACTTTTACCAATGCCAGTAAAAAAATAAATCATTTTAAAAATATAAAGGGAACGCTTTTAAACAAATACGAAGGGCAAATCAACACCGGAAAAATGATGGTTTGCCTTATCAAATTAGCGATTGAAAATAGCATCCTTATTCTTAATAATGTTGGTATTACTGCGATACAGGATAATGGCGCTTTCGTTGAACTGAAAAGCGAGGCCGGAGTTTTTAGGGCAAAAAAAACGGTAGTTGCCACTAATGGTTTCGCCAAAGATTTGCTGACGATAAAAGATGTTGCGCCAGCACGCGCGCAGGTATTGATTACAAAACCCATTAAGGGATTAAAAATTAAAGGTGCCTTTCATTATCAGCAGGGGTATTATTACTTCCGGAACATTGGTAACAGAATACTTTTTGGAGGAGGAAGAAACCTTGACCGCGAAACAGAAACCACAACTAAAATGGAATTAAATGCGAAGTTACAGGCTAACCTCGACGAGCTCTTAAAAACAATGATCTTACCGGGAATTGTTTTTGAAACAGAATACAGGTGGAGCGGGATTATGGGTGTAGGCAGCGAAAAAAAACCGATCGTGGAATTTACTAGTAAAAACGTTCTGGCGGCCGTAAGAATGGGCGGTATGGGCATTGCTATAGGAAGCCTGGTTGGAGAAATGGCCGCAAAAAAAATCAGAAATGCCTGATGCTTTTTGTACCTTTGAAATATGCCAAGACAAATCAAAATAAATACCGAGTTTACAGTTTATGATTCACTGGAAGAACTAAAAGAACAAGACAAAGAACTTCTTCTTTTAGCAAAAAAAACTTCTGAGAACGCTTATGCACCCTACTCCAATTTTTTTGTCGGGGCCGCTGTATTACTTGAAAATGGAATAATTGTAACGGGCAACAACCAGGAAAATGCGGCATATCCTTCTGGTTTATGCGCAGAAAGAGTAGCGGTTTTTCATGCTTCGTCGCAATATCCCGGGGTAAAAATAAAAACCATTGCGGTTACAGCAAAATCTTCTAAACAAATTATAAGAACCCCGGTACCGCCATGTGGTGGCTGCCGCCAAAGTTTATCGGAGTACGAAGTAAAATTCAAATCACCGGTCCGTGTAATTTTATCAGGACAGGAGGGTCCTGTTTACATCAGTGATTCAATTTCAAATTTGTTACCTCTGTCTTTTACCGCGGAGAGTCTTTAACTAAATTATGGGGCGAAGAATGAACAGCCTAACTGCAGTTTGATTCAATAAAAAAATCCCGGCTACAATTAACCGGGATCGTATAAATAAATTCTAAAAAAATTACTGGTTAATTATCTTTACTGTTTTTGTTTGATTGTTTGAATTCGTAATCCTTACAAGATAATTTCCGCTCATCTGGCCCGACAGATCTATTGTCACAAGCTCCTTATCGCTTGTTTGAGTATGAATAACCTGGCCCAGCATGTTGTAAACTGTAATCAAGTTAGTACCCTCAAGCCCGCCGACATTGGTTTTGCCATTAACTGTCGGATTTGGATAAACAGATAAAGAATAACCGGAAACATTATTTTCCTTAACACTTACAGGACCGCAACTAACAACCGACATAGTGGAGGTTTTAATATCCGTTAATTTTACGTTTGTTTGCTTTTGATATTTTACAGTCAGGTTGCTGGATGCAGTTCCTGTTCCTGTATATGTATGCGACGCGTTTTTTGTAGTGTAAACTCCCAAAGGCGCAACGCCGCCAAACGACCAGTTATAAATGGAGTCAGCTGCCGGAATAGTAACTGTTGCCGTATAAGGAGCCCAGTATGGCCTGAACTTATTGTAATTAAATTGTCTGTTTTCAATTACCGAAACGTTACCCGATGTGTTGGTATAAGAGATTGGTGAAAAGGAACAATATGCGCCTGGGCTCATAGTTGCATTTGGAGTGGAAACCACTGCACTAGCCGTATAATTAAATGATACGGTTGGTAAAATAATTACTTCCCTGTCAGTTCCTGCGCCAAACGTGTTGGTAGTGGTAGTATAGCTACCGGAAGTAATGGAAGATCGTAAATAAGACAAGCCTTCGCCGTACCGCTGGTTGGCGGGTAAGGTAGAGGATGGAGTAGCCGCGTTGTTATACCAGATCAAAACCGTATCGGCGTTTACAGGCATTGGTTTGAAAGAAATGTGAAACGCGCCGTTAACGGTTACCGGAGCAGTGAAAGTGGCGTTTACATAAATGCCTGCAGTACTGGTAACCATAGCTGTTACCGAATCCAGTTTTGCAACCGGAACACCAGTGAGGTTAGCGCTGTAAATATAAACCATAATTGGTACTGCTGTGCTGGTTGATGCCGCATAGCGCGATATCAATATGTATGCGCCGGTTACTGTTACAGGCGTTCCGTTAGTTGGCGTTGTGCCGTTTAAAAAAGAATCGCCAAACTCAGTTAAGGTTACTGCCGAAGTCTGGTAAGGACTCCTGTAAGTGTAATAACTATTACCATTTACATTCCTGTAGTAATTTTTACGCTGAAAATAATAAAGGGTATCCTGAATACTGGCAACCGCGATTTTGTTTTGACCAACGGTTGAGGATCTTGAAATTGGCTCAGAGGCCATCTCTTTTATCCCGGATGACTTGATAAGTTCCTGCGCGTTTAAAGACAGAATACCTGCAACTACCAAACTTGCTGAAAGTAATTTTTTAATCATCTTTTTTATTTTTTAAATTATTCAATCAAAAATAATGATTTTTTTTATGAATTAAGCAGCTTTGAAAACAAACGAGTCAATTGGAAATTGTATCCAAAAAAAAATCCCGGTCACTCTACGCGACCGGGATCAATTATTAAAAAAAAATTATTGGTTAATAACCTTAATTGTTTTTGTAAGGTTATCAGAGTTGGTAATTCTTACAAGGTAAGTACCACTGATTTGGTTAGAAAGATCAACCGTTACCACATCTTTATCAGTTGTTTGAGTAGATACCGTTTGGCCTAAAATGTTATAAACGGTAATTACATTGGTGCCTTCAAGACCGGCAACCGTTGTTTTACCATTAAGAGTAGGGTTTGGATACAGCTGAACCGCTGAGCTTGCAGTTAATTCACGTAAACCAACAGATCCGCAAGCACCGGCAAACTGAACTTCAATGCCAAAGAAGCCAAGGTTCTGGTTTAAAGGGGTAACAGTACCACCTGTTATAGGAGCTGAGTAGTATATTGAAGGAACAGATGCAGCTGCTTGCGTACCATATGGTGAGTATGCAACTGAATTCTGAGTTTGTGCAAGACCAACATAATACGCTGCGTTAGACACAAGGGTTTGCGCAGTAAAAGTAAATGGAACAAAAGTTCCTAACATACCTGCTGTAATAGTTACAGTTTGGCTGGTGGCAACAATTGAACCCGCAGCGTTTAATAAAGCCACGTAAACTGCATTTCCGGGAGTAGCCGAATTGGTTGAAATGGCAATGTTTGCAGCAGTTAAAGTAGCCGCAGTAGGAACAGTAAATTTATTTAATACAAGAATTGAGTTGGTACCGTTACCAACAGCTGATGTATAGCTTCCTACCGGAGGGTTTGCAGCCCATGTATTACAGGTTACACTTTGTGTCCATGTTGCAGTATTGTTGGTTGGATTTTGGTCAGGAAGTACAGAAACTGTCATATTACTTAAACCAAACGCGGTTGGCGTGTAGGCAGGAAAAGTAACGGTAGTAACCTGGCCCGCAGCAAGTACAGGAATAATAACAGTGCCTGTGTAGCTATTGGCACCACTGATTCCAAGGCCCACGCCAATGTTTGTTAAACTTTGGTTACTTCCGTTCATAATATCTGCAGTAATAGATTGCGCTGCTCCATTAACATTTGCCGCTTTACCCGCAGCTTTTAAGTTAGAAACACTAATCTCATTAGTATAGGAATTTGGAGTTCCAAACCTGTAAAGAGGACGAAAAGCAGTGGTAGTTAAGGTGTTGTTACCTGGCGCGGCAGTAGTAGCACTTGAAGCTCCGGCCACAGCACCGCTGTTATAAGCTGTATAAATTGCAGGCGCACTTGCAAATAATCCGCCTGTGTACTCATAGGCTACGATCAGGTTTGATCCTGCTGCATACGTAAAGTTACTGCCGAAAGAAAAATCGGCAACTGTTGGACTCGAGGTTACCGGAATGTTGTAAACACCGCTGAAAACCTGCGTAACACCCGTTGTAGCAGTAGACCAACTGGTACCCAGTGTGTAACTTGTAGCGGCAGTGTTCATTAAATAAACCGTTAAGGAACCGCCTGCGGTTGCATTAACGCCATTGCTTAAAACAAAGCCAAAAGAGGTAATAGTTGAAGTCAATGTAGCAAGTTCTGCCGCAGGAACATGGAATATACCCCTCATTACGGTATGGTTAGTTGTACCGTTTGGTGCCCGGTTACCAGTTGTAGCATTGGCTGAACTGGTAGATGGCGCTGTAACAATAGTATTCACCTGTGCAGATAATGACCCGAAAAGGGTTAATGTAGCTGCGATTGCAAAGTAGATTTTTTTCATTTATTTTTTTCTTTTAAATTGATCACCAAATTTATAAATTTTAAATAACTTTTTCCAGAAAAAACACAACAGTGTGAAAATTGAAACGGTTTTATGAAATTTTCGTATAATCCGCATCTATAT
>JACDDR010000060.1:0-16522 GCA_013816895.1 Bacteroidota bacterium | reverse complement strand
GCTCTTAAGTTATTTGAAGAAGAAAACTATGAAGAGTCGTATAAGCTTTATTCTCAGTTAGTTGCTAATTTTCCGAAAGACCCTGATTACAATTACCACTTGGGCGTTTGCATGATTTATGCCGAACCAGATAAGAAAAAGTGTATCTCATACCTTAAATTCGCTTGCAGCAAACCCGATCAGGCGCCAAAAGAAGCTAAATTCTACCTTGGAAAAGCCTACCACATTAACTACTTTTTTGATGAAGCCATTAAAAATTATAACGAGTTTAAAAAAACAGGAACGGCTTCTCAAATAAAGAAATTGCAGGTAGACCGGGAGGTAAAGGCCTGCGGTTATGGTAAGCGCCTCTTAAGTAATCTTTCCGATCTGGTTATTCAAAGTAAAAAACAATTAAACGAGGCAGATTACTTCAGAAGTTACGATCTTAAAAACATCGGCGGAAAACTACTGGTTAAGCCCGATGACTTTAAAAGCAGTACCGATAAGAAGAAAAAAGACAAATCGATTGTTTATGTGCCCCAAACCGGCAGCAGGGTATATTTCAGCAGCTATGGCGATGCTGACAATCGCGACATTTATTACGCTACCAAACTTCCCAACGGCACCTTCAGTAAACCACAAAAGGTTAAGGGAATAAACTCCGATCAGGATGAGGATTATCCTTTCATTCACCCCGACGGCAACACCATGTATTTCGCCAGCAAAGGCTATAACAGCATGGGAGGATATGATATTTTTAAATCCACTTACATTGAAGCCACCGATTCTTGGAGCCAGCCGGTCAATCTCGAATTCCCTATCAACTCCCCCGACGATGATTACCTCTATGTAACTGATTCACTCGAGAAAACTGCTTTTTTTAGTACGGGCCGACAAAGTGTGCCTGGTAAAATAGATGTTTTAAAAATATCTACTGAACGGAAACCTATTGATATTCTTGCGCTCAAGGGCACGGTGGTAAAAGAAAATGCCGACCAAAGCCTTCAAAGCAGAATAACGGTGAAGAACATGGATAAAGGCAACGTCGTGGGAGTTTATGAGGCAGAAGATAACGGTAATTATCTGATGGATCTGCCCAATGGCGCTAATCTGTTATATACTGTTGAGACGCCGGGTTTAAAAACGCAGTCAGAACGGGTTGGATTACCTATGGTTGCAACTTCAAAACCCCTGAAGCAAACCATTTCTTACGATAAAGGAATTCTGAAGATCATTAACAACTTTGATGAAACCGCCACCGATGACAGCTATCTCCAGTATCTCAAAATTATTGAAAAGAAAGCAAAACTGGATGTGAACCAGGGCGAAAACAATCTCTCCTCTACTCTTGTTAACAATACATCCGGCGATAAACAAAACAATGCAGGCAACTCAAATTCTTCTAAAGGAGACACGAGCGTTGTAAAAACAAATTCTACAAATACGAATGGCACTGCTGTTAATAAAAGTACCAGTGGCATGGATAATAAACAACTGGCCGATATGTCTAAAAAAGAAGCAGAAGACCTTGCCAGGGAAGCTAATATTTTACAACAGGATGGTGCTGATGCTTTTGAGGTAGGTACCCAAAAACAAATTGAAGCTAATAAGAAATTAAAGGAAGCTGAGGACGCCCTTAAAACCGCAGAACAAATCGCCAACGAAGAAGAAAAGAAAAACGCCGTTGAAAAAGCCATCATCCTTAAAAAAGACGCTGAAAGCGATGTGTTTGCCGCTACTAAAATCCTCGACTATTCAAGTAATCTAAAAGAAGACGCGGCTGTTAAAATCAAGGAAGCTGACCTCACAAAACAATATTCGGAGGAATTGTATAAAACCATTAATAACAAAAACAACGGCAAGGAAGCCCTTGAAAAACTCGATAAGATTCAAAAAGAGCTCGACGCACTATCCGGTTATAAAAATAAATCGGAAAATATTTACACTTCTATAAAAACAGACGTTGAAGAAAAAGAAAAACAAATTTCAACTGTCGAAAAACAAGGTGAAGACATCAAAACCAATATTGATGAAATAAAGGAAGCAATTACTACAAGTGAAGCAGATCTTGCGAAGGCAAAAAAGAAAGAAAAAGAAGCGATTAAAACAAAAATTGAGGAGTTAAAGACAGACCGCACTGAAAAAGAAAAGCAATACGAAAACAACATAACAGAAGTTAAGAAGTTAAAGGAAGAGCTATCGGGCTTAAACAAAGGCCTGGACATGGCCAACAAAGTTAAAAACGAAAACATTGCCGTAATAACCACCAGCGTGGCAGCAACCAATACCGCCGTTACAACTCCTGTTAACCCGTCGGAAAAAATTACAAATAAAAGTCTTTCTGAAAAGTACAGGGATAAAGTTGTAGTTGCCGACAATTCAAGTAAGGAGAATATTGAACTGAGTACCACCGAATTAAAAAATTATAACAACGAAATTGATGCTGTAATTGCTAAAGACAAACAGGATCTGGCTAAAACAACCAACGCAACGGTTAAACAACAACTCAGTAACGAAATAAAACAACTTGATGCTGCAAAAAAGCAGAACCAACAGAAGATTGCCGCGAATACTAAAAAAATTGATGATCTTACTAAAGGTGTTGCTGTTAATGCGGCCAATAAGCCGGAACAGATCACTACTATAAATCCAACAGACAATGCAGATGCTGTAACTAAACTGGATAACCTCAATAATAAACTAACTACATACGATAACACTAATTTTGATTATAACGGTTACCAGAATGCCGAAGCTCAAAAACTAAAGGTAGAGGCGGATACTAAAATAAATGACGCGGTAGCGCAGCAAAAAAAATTAAAAGATCTGATCGTTACCGCCAAAGAACAAATTAAGAGCGGGAGCGGTGGCGCTACTGTCACCCCGCAGCAGTTGTATAAAGAAGCTGAAGAATACAGTTTAAAGGCATTTGATCTGCGTTCAAAAGCCGCAACGCTCAATGGCGCGGAAAAGGATGCTGCTCTTGCACAGGCAAAAGAAGAAGAGGTTAAAGCCAATGAAAAAAACCTGCAGGCATCCGACATTATAAAAAATGATAACAAATCTGTATTTGATACAGAAGCTGAAAATATTAAACTACTCATAAACGACAACAAAGCTTCAGAAGGAGATCTGACAGAAGCAAAAAAGCTTCAGGACGACGCTGTACTTGCTTTTAAACAGGCGGCTTCCATGCGCGAAGAAGCAAATTCCCTTAGTAACGCCGGCGCCAGACTTGGGAACCTGAGTAATGCCGAAGACAAAGAAGCAGAGGCTCTTTTAAAAGAAAAGCAGGCCATCGATCTTCTCAAAACCACAAGCCCCGGCATTACGCTAAAGAAGGCAGCTACCTCTGCTGATAACAAAGCTGGCACGTTGGGCAGTAACAACTTAAATGATCAGTTAGTGTCAGTAAATAACAGCGTAACTGACCTTTTAGCTTCAAAGGCAAATGCTTACGAAAAACTATACGAAGCCAATAAAATAGAGTTAGATCAACTTACCGGCGAGCTTAAAAGTAACCAATCAGTGATTGATAAGACACCCGCCTTTAAAAGCGACTGGATTTCCGCGAATAATAAAATTGCAGCGGCACAAAACTCAAAACTTAATACAGAAGCCACAACAGATAATAACAAAAAAATTACTGACCTGGCAGAAATTACTAAAAAACAAATAGAAGCATTAAACCAACTGAACAGCCTTAACAAAAAAATAACAACCAGCATTGCGGCGAATACAGCCCGTAATAATAACACAGCAAATAACTCCAACGGGAACACCAATTCAAACACGGGGAACAACACTGCAAATAATAATAATAATAATAATAATAATAATAACGGAACCACGGTGGCAACTTCTACGGTTAGCAATAACACCAACGCCACTAAAACAAACACAGTAAATAATACTGTAAACAACCAGACTACAATAGCAACAAATACCGTAAGCGCGGGTAATAACAATGGTAACGAGGTAACCACAAATACGGTAAGCAACACCAATAATGCTACTTCCAACGGAAACGAAGTAACAACCAGCACCAATGTGGCCAACAATACCAGCGCATCAAGCACAACGGTGGATTTGACTTCACTTGCAAAAAAAGACACCAGCGCCGCGGAAGTGGTAAATCTTTTTGAGTCCAAAAAAGTGACCATGAAAAATCAGCAGGCCAATGCATTGATCAGTAAGTCGATTGCCGAATTGAAGAACATTGAGAACGAAAATAAAGCGCTTGAAAATGAAATTAAGAACGCAGGAGGCAATACTTCGGGCGAAAACCCGGCACAATTAAAAACAAGGTCGGATAATCTTCTTACAGAAGCAGAAGACCTGAGTGTAAAGTCCTTTGATCTTAAAACCCTTGCCAATTCTAAAACCGGAGAGGAAAAGGATAAACTTCTTGCCCAGTCAAAAGACCTCGAGGCACAAGCCAACACTAAAAAACTGGAAGCAGTACAGTTAACAGAAAAAGCTAACGAGGTAACCTACAATACAAACAGCACTGCTATAAAGGAATTACTCGAGAAACTAAAAGCCGAAGATCCGGATCTAAGCTCGCAGCTTTCCGAGAAAGGAAATGAAGTAACATCTTTAAAAACAAAGAGTCAGAAATTAAGAGAGGAAGCCAGTTCGCAGCCTAATACCAGCGCGAAAGTGGGTGCCATGATGAATGCGGAAGAACAGGAAGCTGAAATGCTGCAGAAACAAACCGAAATTTTTAACGAATTAAAAAAACGCTACCCGGATTATGTGGTTAAAGAAAACACAAACACGGCGGTGCCCGAGAATTTAAAACAAAAACAAACACAAATTGCCGAACGCCAGAATGAACAATTGACTAATTTAACCAATGCCTTCAGCCTGGAATATGAAACCACTAAAAACACGGTTCCTGCAAAACTCACAAACGATCAGAAGGCTACAAAACAAAACGCTGATGATCTGAACGCCGAATCTAAACGCTTGCTGATACAAAGCGTGAATGAGAAAAATCAGAATGAAAAAGTAAAACTCCTTACTCTGTCTGCTAAAACAGCAAACTCGGCAGTTGAACTCCTCAATACCCTGCCAAAAACAGCTGGAGCGGTAGCTAATACAAATCCGGATAACCGTAACAACATTAACGGGAACACTAATTCAAACGTTAACAATAACGCAAACGCAGGCAATAATAATAACACAACTGCGAACAATACTAACAGGAATAATACAACCAACAACAACACAGGTAATACCAACCCCCGCAATAATACTGCTGGTAATAACAATGCTAACGTAACAGGAAAGGGCACCATAAAAGTTGAAGGCCTCGAAGTAACGACGGGCAACGCTTACAACGCGGCTAAACCTATTCCGGTTGACGCTAAGGTGCCTGACGGACTTATTTTCAGAGTGCAGATAGGTGCATTCAAAGTAAAGCTTCCGGATAATTCATTCCAGGGATTAACGCCCGTTAACGCGGAAACAACTCCTACCGGTTATTTGCGATATACCGCGGGTAACTTCAATAAACTTGAAAATGCGAACGCCGTTAAAAATGATCTTATAAATTTAGGATACAGCGATGCCTTTGTGGTGGGTTTCTACAATGGCAAGCGTATTTCCCTTAATGAGGCACTTGATATACTTGCAAAGGAAGGAAAAGTGGTGGACAACAATGCTGCACAAACAGCCGGCATCTCGGCAAATGCCAATATTCCAAAAGCAACTGCTAATCCTGTTAACGCTAATATAAATAACCAGGATGCGGTTGCCGTTACCAAAGAACTTGAGCAAATGAATGGTTTGCTTTACACTGTTCAGATTGGCGTTTATAATAAACAGGTAAATAAAGGAAAATTATACAACCTCCGTCCCATTTATACCGAAAAACTTCCTAACG
The DNA here is from genome assembly GCA_013816895.1 of Bacteroidota bacterium. Taxonomy (GTDB): domain Bacteria; phylum Bacteroidota; class Bacteroidia; order B-17B0; family Aurantibacillaceae; genus Aurantibacillus. The sequence goes on along the minus strand of JACDDR010000060.1, from coordinate 10,650 downwards.
GTTTGTACCGTTACACCGCTGGAATTTATAACAACACAAACAAATTGGTGACCGATAAGTCGAGGGTCGTTGATCTTGGCATACGCGACGCATTTGTAAGCGCATACATAAACGGAAAACGTGTTTCATTTGCAGAAGGAAAACAAAAACAACAGGACACTACAACCAAGATGGAGCCTGAAAATCCGATTGTATTTACCGACGCTTCAGCACCTGTAAACAACACTGCAGCAAATGTTACGCCACTGAACAATAGCACTTCAAACAATACCACCGTTCAGCCTTTCTCTAATGGAGTTACAGCCTACCCTGCAGCTACTCCTGAAAACGGTATCAAAACAACAGAGCAGGGAATTTCTTTTAAAGTACAGATAGGCGCTTATAGCAAACAGGTGCCGAACGATGTAGCCGCCAAATTTTCCAGCATTAAAACATGGCCGGTGGAAAACAAGCAAATAAACGGATTGTTCATTTATAACATTGGTAATTTCAGTGATGCTAAATTTGCCAAGACCTTACGAACTGAAGCCGTTGCCGCGGGCATTGCAGATGCATTTATAACTGTGTATAAAGATGGCAAAAAACTTTATGGGCCGGAAGCTGCGCAGTACCTAAACAGGTAATTAATAATAAATGCTGAGCGTTTGACCTGCAACCGCTTCCTGTTTTTCTTTCAGATTGTTCCATTTACGAAGCTGGCTTGCTTTTACCTCATAAAAATCTGCCAACTCTTCAATAGTTTCATTTTCCTTTACCACATGTAAGATCATTTTGGCATTGGTCGTTAAGGTATCCTTCACACCCACTTCGGTTTTAACAGGCGCTTCCTCCGGGTCCTGGCTCAGGCCCCCATCCTCCCCTGCCAGATCACGGATATAGGTGGAATAATCTGCAGTAAGATTTTTAGGTACGCGGATCTCATATGTTTTTCGCGTTGGATTTGGTAAAAAATCCTGTAAAAGCCATGGATTAAAAAATTTGATAGTGGCCTTATTACAACCCACATGCTTTGCGAAAGCTGAAAGATTACTGATAGCGCTGTCCACTTTATAAACTTTATACGGGATAGGCGTATAATAAGTCCATTTCTTTTTTTTAAGACCAAAATGCTGCGGGCTTGAAAACAAGGTTTTGTATGCCAGGATACGGTAAACAAAGCTTCCCGTTTCCTTGTTCAATAAAAGATCGTAATAATTGGTTGTATTTTGTTTTTTTAATGCAGCCTGTATTCCGCCTATTCCCAGGTTGTAAGCGGCCGCCGAAAGGGTCCAGTTATTAAAATTGGAATGTGCTGCCTTGAATAATTTGCAGGCCGCATGCGTAGCTTTTTCAACATGATAACGCTCATCCACATATTCGTTAACTTCCAGATTATAATTTCGGGCAGAGGCTGGCACCAACTGCCAGAAACCCGCCGCCCCGGCCGGAGAAACAATGTTTGACAAGTGACTTTCGATTACAGCTACGTACTTAAAATCATCGGGCACACCTTCCTTTTTCAAAATGGGTTCAATGTAAGGAAACCATTTTTGCGCCTTTGCGAATAATACAGCTGAATTATTTTTCCAGTATGCATTACTAAAAAATTCCTTTTCCAGATTCTTTTTAATTTCATAATTATTAGACGGAATTTTTTCACCACAAAAATCAAGTGTGGATGGAATGTTTACACCGAGTACGTAAAAATTATTATTGGAGTATGTAACCGTATTTTCAGAAGGCGCGTAAATATATATTCTGAGAACAAAATAGCCCGCCAGGAAAAAACAAAAAAATACCAGCACCTTTTGAAAGGAGTTTGTGCGGATTATCGTTTGAATGATTTTTTTATAGTTAATCAACCTTTTTTTATAACGGTATTTATATACAAAGTTACAAATACCATCGCAAAGTAGAGCATGGAGGCGTAAAACAGGGGATAGGAGAAATGAAAAACGAGACTGTATGCTAATACACAGGCAATCGAACTAATGATAAAATAAAGAATAGCGATGCGCTTTTCAGTAACGCCTTTGAAAAATAAATGATGCGTGGTGTGATCTTTTCCACCAATAAAGGGCGATCTTCCGGCCCTTAACCTGTTAATAACCACCGTGGTAGTATCGGTAAGCGGCAATACGAACACCAAGGCCACCAATAAAATATTGATCAGTGGAAAACCATTAACCAGCGGAGATTGACTATTGTTCCAGCAATTATCAATGCCTTCCGCCGCGAGAAACAATCCTAGGAATTGGCTTCCGGTATCGCCCATAAACATTTTAGAAGGATGGAAATTGTAAACCAGGAAACCGCAAAGGGCGCCCAAAACACCAAGGTTTAATATCGTAGCATAATTGTTAGTGCGATGGAGCGAAATGTTTATTGCCACTAAAAAAGTGAAGGCAGCAATTGAAACGATGCATGTAATTCCATCCATGTTATCCAGCATGTTTACAGAATTCATCATGCCTACCACCCAAATCACGGTAACTATATAGTTAATGAACTCGTTTTGAAAAATAGTGATGCTGTGCCCGGTATAGATAAGAATAAACGCACAGAATATTTGCGTAAGAAATTTTAGAAGTGGCTGTGTATTAAAGGCATCATCCGCCAGTCCCATCATAAATGCAAGAGTGCTTGCAATAAAAATACCAATGAGCTGTAAATTAAAACTGATGGTTTTATTTGCAAGGAGTACCGTAAAAATAAGCGCGAATAAAAAAACCACGTAAAAAGAAATTCCGCCAAGAGCAGGTTTTGAATTCGGATTCCATCTTACCTGGAGTGCCTCCTTTCCTCTGATTCCGAGCGTTTGAACAAATTTTAAAAGAATATAGTTGATAAGCACGGCAAAAACGAAACACGCGAAAAAAAAGGTGGTGAGTATTGCGGGGTAACTTAAATTCATTCAGGCAAAATTAGAACCGGGTGATAAAATCTTTAAATGGTTTCCCTTCAAGGTCTTTCTGCGAAAGCAAAGGGTCTTTCACGTTCCAGTTGATCCCGATCTGTGTATCGTTCCACAGCAAACAGTCTTCAGCTTCCTTATTATAAAAAGCGGTGCACTTATATGAAAAAACCGTATTATCTCTAAGCGTTAAAAAACCGTGGGCGAAACCAGCGGGCACATACATCATCCATTTATTTTCTTCAGTAAGTTCAATACCAAACCATTTACCATAAGTTGGAGAGTTTTTCCTGATATCAACTGCAACGTCATACACCGCGCCGGTGATAACCCTTACCAGCTTACCCTGCGCGTGGGGCGGATTTTGAAAGTGCAATCCACGTAATACTCCTTTTTGTGAGAGTGACTGATTGTCCTGCACAAAATTTAAATTTAAACCGGCATCATTAAACAATTTCTGATTATAGCTTTCAAAAAAATAACCGCGGGCGTCGGCAAATACTTTAGGCTTCAGTACAACCAGACCTTTTAATTCTGTATGAATAATTTCCATAACTAAGTTTTTCTTTTCGATTTTTTATTATGTCCGTCATCTTCGGTATAATAGCCGCTACCGTAGCCATAGCCATACCCGTAACCATAGCCATAGTTATAACTGTAGATCTTTTTACTGATGTCAACATCATTCAATACTACTGCCAGGTTCTTAATATTACTTTCGTTTTTCAACTTATCGAGAATCTGAGTAAACATTTTTTTGGAATAGGCGGCGCGAAAAACGTATATCGGGTAATCCGCTTTCTGAATAGTGGCAATGCCATCCGTAACAAGGCCAATTGGCGCGTTATCAATTACCACGTAATCAAATTTAGTCTTCAGGTAATTAATTACCTCGTCAAGCTTGGCATCCAGAATTAACTCGGAAGGATTGGGAGGAGAAGGTCCTGCGGTAATAAATTTGAGGTTTTCCATCGGACTATCGTTAAAACACTCATCCACTGTAGTTACATTCGTGAGAATGGTGCTCATGCCTATGTTGTTGGTAACGCCAAATCCTCTGTGAATTTTTGGCTTACGCATATCCAGGTCAATGATCACCACCTTTTTACCGGTAAAAGCAAGAATACCGGCTATGTTAATGGCTACGAAAGTTTTCCCTTCGCCGCTTATGGTGGAAGTAATGGAGATGATCTTTGGTCCTTCTGAATTATTAATAAATCCAAGATTGGTTCGTATTGTTCTGAACGCTTCGCTGATCATCGCTTTTGGGTTCTTATCAACGATAAGTTGCGATACAGGGATCTTGTTTTCGTATTTAGGAATAATACCCAACAGGGCCACGCTTCCTGATGAATATTTGGTAATATCATTAAGGGTATAAATTTTATCATGAAAAAGATACCTGATAAAAATTAAACCTACCGACAACAAAACCGAAATAAGCGTTGAAATAAGCAGCGCATTTTTTTTGCTTGGCGAAACCTGTGCACCAAGCCCCTGTGCCCTTTCCAGGATCACATTCTTTGAAACATAACTGGCCTTTGAAATAGAGAACTCCGTCTTTTTTTCAAGTAACATGGTGTAATATTTCTCGCTGATCGCATACAGCCTGTTGAGCCTTGAGAACTCCACTTCATCTTCAGGTTTTTGAGCGAATTTGGATTTATAGTCTGATGATTTTTCCAGGAGATTCTTGTACCTGCTTTTATATTTTAAACGTACCGCGTCGAGACTTTCAAGTAAAAGCTTTCTCTGAATTTCAATTTGATAATTAATTTGCTTGATCTGTTCCGAACTGGGTGTAACAACGTATAACAGGTTTTCTTTTTCAAGCAACAGTTTTTGTATGGTTTGGGTTACATCTTTAATAGAATTTTCATATTCGGTACCGGATATAAGAGAAATGAGCTGGTAAATATCGATGCCTTTGTTTCTGGAGATATTGGTTTGTATTTCGGCAATGATCTTTTCTTCCATTTCCACTTTTAAGAGCTGATCTTCAACGGAGGTGTAACGGATCAATTCTGAGTTCAGAAGAACATCTTTATCATTAAAGTTTTTTTCTTTTTTAAACGCCTGAAGTTCGCTTTCGGTGGTTTTTAGGGAAGTGAACACGTTATCAAGCTGCCCGTTAATAAAGGCGAGGATATTTCTGGAGCTTTCGCTTTTCCGCTCCACGTCAAACGTTAAATACTCCTCAATAATAGCGTTCACTATATCCGTGGATTTTTCGGAATTAACGTCACTCACTTTTAAAAGCATCGTTTTTGCGCTTTCGTTGATCAGCTTAACTTCCAGCTTTGCCTGCAACTGCGCCGTTACGGCATCTCCATCCGACACCGTAAAATAAAACGCTTTATTTTCTTTCATGAATTGCCGGATCTGCCCGTTGGAAAGTTTCGGATTAAGAAAAATATTAATGTCGAAGTCTTTTGATTTTATCCAGCTGTTGAAGCTAAATTTTTCAATGCGGCTGCCTGTTTTAAGTATTCCGCCTGTTAAATTCTCGTTCAGTTCCACATAAATTTTTTGCGCGCTGTTCATCGGCAGCTTTGAATTTATTTTTACATAGTAAGGCGAAAGGTGATACAATTCATTATTTCTGAAAGTCCCTTCGCTGTAATAATTCACACCAATGTCAAGCTTTTCAACAACCCTTCTCAGGAATACTTTAGAGCGTATCTGCTCTATTGCTTCGGCCAACACATTGTCTGGCGCCTCAATGTTATCAAGTTTTAAAATATTATCGGCTTTGTTGCCATCGTTAATCTGCAAAATAGCCTTTGATTCGTAGATAGCCTGGCTGTAACGCAGGTAAAGAAAAGCGCCGATGAATGAAAGCACAAAAAACGCGAGAATTAAATATCTGCTTTTGTTAAAAAGGTACGCTATAATACCTATGTCGAAGCTGTTATTGAGCCTCTCGGTAATATCCTTTAACTGGTTATTGCTTTGTACGTCGGGGTTATACATTACTTACCGGAGTTTTGAAAACTGGTAAAGGATCAATAAACTGGTTAATAGCCCTATAATAGGGGCAATCTCGTTGTTGAATGTTTTTAAAGGCCTGTAGCGTTGTTCTACATAAATAATGTCGTTGGCCTGAACTTTGCTTTTGCCAAGGGTCAGTCCTTCTATACGCGACAAATCCATCAGATACACAAGCGGTTTGCCTTCAGGAGCAGGATTATTCCTTATCAGTTTTATCTTATACGCTTTCCCATCTTCCGGAAGGCCTCCCACAGAGGCAATGGCTTCGAGTACGGTTGTATTGTTGTTGGCAAGACCTATTACCTTGGCTGTTCCGCCTGACCCAGGGAAAACAATCACGCGTTTATTATTTACACGCAGGGTTACAAAGGGCTTCACATAATATTCAGAGTATTTATCCTCCATCAATTTTTCAGCCTCAATGATGCTCATCCCGGCAATACGCATTCGTCCAATTAAGGGCATCTTCACCATTCCGTCGCTTTCCACTATCGCGTCGATATCGCTCCTGAACACATTGTTATTGGCACTGGCAAGGTCAATGAGTTTAAAACCATCATTGGTAAATACACGGTAAAGGATCGCGTCGTTAGGTGCAATCTTGTAATCTACACGGCCTAAGGAATCAATGAGCTTATCGTAATTAAAATCTTTGGGTGTCTTAAGCATTAAACTTGGCTTAAAAATCTTGCAGGACGAAAAAATAGCAAGCGCCGCAATAAAAATGAATAGTTTACGCATAGTTGTAGACAAATATATGATTTTTAGTGGTATAATTAAAATCCTGAGAATCATGAAGGGTACTCTATTCTTACATGATAAATGTTCATCAGCCTCTTTTTAAAGATCTTTTTTATAAGAGTTATATCCTTAAAAGTAATGTCTGAATTTATAAACTGGTTTTGCGAAATTTTGTAGTCGATGATCTGATCAACCAGATCATTAATTGCCATTGCATCTTTTTCAGGTAAACTCCTGGAAGCCGCTTCCACTCCATCGGCCATCATCAGAACCGCTGTTTCCTTGCTGAAAGGAATGGGGCCGGGATACCTGAATTCGTTTTCGTCCACATTGCTTAATACTTTTTCTTTTTTATAAAGATTTAAAAAATAACCCACATAGGTAGTGCCATGATGGGTTCTTATAAAATCGATGATCTGTTCAGGAAGACCATGCTCTTTAGCCAGTTCAATGCCTTTAATAACGTGGTTAATGATGGTTTTCGCGCTTTGAAGCGGCAGCATTTCTATATGAGGACTATATCCGTTTACCTGGTTTTCGGTAAAAAATTTAGGATTAATGAGTTTTCCAACATCATGATACATTGCGCCTGTTCTAACAAGCAGCGTATTGCCGCCAATGTAGTAAATGGCCTCTTCAGCAAGATTGGCCACCTGCAGGCTGTGTTGAAACGTGCCGGGAACCTCCTGCGAAAGCTGCCGGAGCAAAGGTTGATTGAGATCGCACAATTCTAAAAGCTTAAAATCAGAAATAAAGCCGAAGACTTTTTCAATGAGATAAATTAAAGGATAAGCCAGCAACACAAGCATGGCACTCACCCCGAAGGGTACATATGCGCTTATTTTGCGCGCATACTCCGGTGTGCCAAAACCAGTTTCATATGCAAAAAATAACAGCACGTAAATAATTAACACTACCACAGCCGCATTCAGGATTTGCTGTCGCTTACGCATTTCGGCAACGGTAAATAAAGTGCCAATACCTGAAATAAGCTGCAATAAAATAAATTCCAGTTTATCAGGCATAAAGAAACTGCAAAGCAATACCGCTATCAGATGCGTAAACAAAGCAGTACGGCTATCGAAAAACACCCGCACTAAAATCGGAATCAGTGTAAAGGGCAGTGTTAAGATAAAAAGTCCGTACCTGTGAAATAAATAAGTTGTAAAAACACCGGTTAACACGATCATGAATAAAAAAAACACCTGCTTGTTCTGACCGAAGATCTGTTTCCTGAAAAACACCAGGTAAAAAAGGAGGATCAGCAAAGTAACAAAGGTTAACAGCCAGCGCGATAAAAAGTTGAGTACACCGAGCGTTGCATTTTGATTCTGAATAAAAAAATACCTGTTAATATTATAGCGCTTATCATTGGTAAGTGCCTCGCCTCTCTTTACCAATACATCGCCGGCTCTAATGGCACTGTGGTAAATGCTCACCTGTTCCGTTTTGGAGTTCACATACCACTTGGTCTTTGCTTTATCAGAAAAATGAGTAATGGCCAGGTAATCCAGATAATTTACATCGCCGAGGTCTGAAATGCCGGCCGCGCGTAATCCCCCTTCAATAAAGGCCAAAGCAGAACTAACCGTAAAAAAATTATCATATACTGCTTGCTCCGCGTAATTATTCGTGTAAACCATTATTGGTTTTTTAACTTCCGATTCGCTGAGCGTTTCAATAACACCCCGGCTGTAAATGCTGTCGAACAAAGGCTTTAAGGCTGAATAGATTTTAGCGTCTGTTTCCTTTAAACCTTCCAGCTTTCGGAGTGCAGTAATTTTATCGGTGTTATTGATCTCGAAAAAAAGCGGCGCTTCATTTTCAATCTGCCTGTATTCCTGCCTGAGTTCAGCGTCGCTCTTTTTTAAATAAAAATCTTTATCCACTACCAGGTCGGCATGCGGCCAGATGGGGTCAAAGGCACCCACGGTATGACCTTTCACTTCGCGCTTTGGCAATAAGCAGGTAATAATTACCGAACAAATAGTAACCAGAATTAATTTAAGCACCAGGTTGTGCTTGGCTCTTATGTAGGATATAACGTTCACTCTCACAAAGTAAAGTGTAAATGCTTTTGAAATTAAAAGACACTTATCTTGTTGTTAACAAAGGGAATTTGATAGGCTGTAAAGTTACGGATTTTGATTTTCGGTTCATTTAAGGCCTGCAACGTTAAGGTAAGCCGCAGATCCGATAGCTATCGGATACGGATTGCACAGATTAGAGTGCATTCCGTCCGCACTCGCTATCCACTTTGTCATATCGCTCCCGACTAGATGTTGGGAGAGATATCTATGCAATACATTTGGGTTACAGATCTCTCTTCCGACGAAAATGCCGGAATCGAGATGAACAGTGTTAATGACGTATTATCGCGAGGCAACACGATGTGATTCTGGCCGAAGCGATCTCTAATTACTGTCACCACCTGTAAATTCCAAAAACCACAGGAACCTTCTGAACAGATGGCTTCTGCGTTTTCTTCCATTCGGCAACCGGCTTGCTTTTTAAATACTGGTCTTTTGAAGTAATATCTTTTCCGATAAACAACTGCGTTTGCGGCGCCAGGGTTGAAAGCAGCGTTTCCAGTAATTGCTCGTTACGGTACGGTGTTTCAATAAAAAACTGCGCCTGGCCTTTATTGGCAAGTGCCTCAAGATCTTTAATGCGACGGATTTTTTCGGGTTTTTCAATTGGCAGGTAACCTACGAAAGAAAAATTCTGGCCCGTAAACCCGCTCGCCATAATGCTGAGTACGATGGAGCTTGGGCCCGTTAGCGGAATTACTTCTATGTTTTTTTCGTGCGCGGCTTTTACAACTTCCGCTCCGGGGTCGGCAATACCCGGACAGCCTGCATCGCTCATCAACCCAACATCCTGGCCGTTCAGCAAGGGCAGTATCAATTCAGAATAATCAGCGCTTTTGGTATGCTCGTTTAATAAATAAAGTTCTGCTTTATCAATTGGCGAATATCCATAGAGTTTTAAAAAGCGACGCGCGGTTTTAGCGTCTTCCACGATAAAATGAATCAGACTTTTTACTATTTCTGAATTATAGGCGGGCATGTGCTGAAGTCCGTTTTCTTCGGAGATCGGCACAGGTATTAAATATAGTTTTCCGGGCATGTTCACCTTGTAATATTAATTATTTTTTATTGTCTGTAAGATACCCGCAGGATTATTTTTACGTTATTAATGGTCGTTTTAAGTTCGTACTTTTATCTTTTAGAAATTTTTTGTCCTCCTCCTATAAAAACATATTAATTATTCAAACCGCTTTTATTGGCGATGCCATCCTTGCTTCGAGCCTGGTGGAAAAGCTTCACGCCCGGTTTCCTTTGGCGGGCATCAGCATTCTTGTAAGAAAAGGCAACGAGACCATTTACGAGGGTCATCCTTTTTTAAAAGAAGTACTGGTGTGGAATAAAAAAGAAAACAAGATGCTGAACTTGTTTAAGCTTCTGTTTAAAATCCGTAAAAGTAAATTCGACTGTGTTATAAATTGCCACCGCTTTACTAGCTCCGGCTTTTTAACAGGCTTCTCCGGAGCCAAACACAAAGCGGGTTACAAGCAAACACCTTTTTCCTATTTGTTTAATACCACCGCTAAACACGTAATTGGTAACGGCACGCACGAAGTGGAACGTTATAACGAACTCATTGAAGATTTTACAGACAAGGAAGTGTTTAAGCCACGCCTCTACCCTACTCCAACAGACGAAGAAAAAATAAAAGAATTTAAGAACACTGGTTATGTGTGCATGGCGCCTGCTTCGGTATGGTACACCAAACAACTGGTTGTAGAAAAATGGATTGAACTCTGTAACCGCACTGCGGAAACAACCACCATTTACTTATTGGGCGCACCCGGCGATGCAGAGCTTTGCGAAAAAATCAGATCTACCAGTACACATAAAAAAATCATAAATCTTGCGGGAAAACTTTCGCTGCTCCAATCCACGGCATTAATGCGCGATGCAAAAATGAATTACGTAAACGACAGCGCTCCTTTACATCTGGGT
>JACDDR010000059.1:16867-23149 GCA_013816895.1 Bacteroidota bacterium | reverse complement strand
TTCTTTTTTATTTCATTCCTCATTCTTGCCGCTATTGGTGTTGGCGGATATTTTTATAATGCTGCGTGGTGGGCTTACGCGATTGTTGTACCTCTCGTAATTGTGGGAGCAGCCGATGTTCTTCAAACAAAACACTCTATCAAACATAATTTTCCTATTGTTGGCCGCATGCGCTGGTGGGCCGAATGGTTAAGGCCTAAAGTGTACCAGTATTTTATTGAGTCGGATACGGATGGCGCGCCATTCAATCGTTTAAGCCGCAATGTTATTTACCAGCGTTCAAAAAAAGTGAATGATACAACTCCTTTTGGTACGCAGCTGGATGTTTATCAAACAGGCTACGAGTGGCTCAATCATTCCATCGCGCCCATCCCTATGAGTAAGGTTAACCACGATCCACGGGTGTTGGTTGGTGGTCCGGATTGCACTCAGCCGTATTCGGCCAGTATTTTTAATGTATCGGCCATGAGTTATGGTTCGCTTAGTAAAAATGCCATCATGGCCTTAAACGGAGGCGCCAAATTAGGAGGCTTTGCGCATAATACCGGAGAAGGGGGACTAAGTCCTTATCATCTTCAACCCGGCGGTGATATTTTCTGGCAGATAGGTACAGGTTATTTCAGTTGCCGTAATGCCGACGGGACTTTTAATTATGAAGCATTTGCAGAACGGTCGGTATTGCCGAACGTAAAAATGATAGAAGTGAAAATGTCACAGGGCGCAAAACCCGGACATGGTGGTATTTTGCCGGCTTCAAAAGTAACGGACGAAATTGCAAAGATCAGGTTGGTTGAAAAAGGAAAAGATGTATTATCTCCGCCATACCATACGGCCTTCAGTACTCCGCTGGAAATGCTGCAGTTCATAAAACGCCTGCGTGATCTCAGTGGCGGAAAGCCTGTTGGATTTAAGTTGTGTATTGGTCAGAAAAGCCAGTTCATCGCCATTTGTAAAGCCATGATCAAAACAGGTATTATGCCTGATTTTATTACCGTAGATGGGGGAGAAGGCGGAACAGGCGCCGCGCCGCTCGAATTTACAAACTCTGTAGGGATGCCTTTGCGGGATGCGCTCGCATTCGTGTATGACACTCTCAACGGGTTTGGATTAAAAAAACATATTAAAATAATCGCTTCCGGTAAGGTTCATACTGGTTTTGATTTGGTTAAAAATATTTCTTTGGGTGCCGATATGTGTAATTCTGCCAGGGCGATGATGCTTTCGCTTGGCTGCATACAGGCGCTGGAGTGCAATACCAATAATTGTCCTACCGGGGTTGCCACACAAAACCCTAAACTGTATAACGGTTTAAATGTTGACGATAAGAAAGTAAGAGTCGCCAATTATCATCATGAAACAGTAAAAGCAGCTGTGGAATTAATGGCGGCAGCGGGAATTCCTCACTCTGAAAAACTTCACAGGTCGTATATTTACAGGCGCGTAAGTGCTAACCAGATTCAAACGTATGCGGAGATGTATCCATATCTTTTACGTGGATCCTTGCTGGAAGCGCCGTTTCCAAGTGGCTGGGAGCTTGATGTAATGCACAGCAGCGAAAACACTTTTGAGAGGGCTATACAGTATACCTAAGTGGAGTAAATTTTTTTTCTTAAACTAAATTATATTCTGCAAGAAAAATCAGCAGTACACAAAGCATTAGCAGCGTTAAAATCGTATTGGTTATTTTAACCTGTTTCATAACGAATAAAAAATCACCAATAAAAAAACAGAGCGGTAGCGCATAGGTGAGCAGAATGCTGGAGCCGTTTGACCCCCCTGAAAAAAAACCAAGGCAGGAGAGAAAAACATACCACAGTAACACCGATTTTGTTCTTTGTTTTTTTACGGTATTCCCAAAACCATTTATAAGGTTGGAGGCTATTGAAAGAAAAAAGAGTATAAACAGCAATATGGATAATGGTAGATAATATTCACTGATGGAAGGAAGTTTCAGAAAATTAAAAAATAATTCCGCCGCTTTAATAAAATACCATTGGTTAAAATCGCTCAGATAGGCAATGCTTTCATATAGAAAAATGGGTGATGCAAAGCCCAGTAAAGCCACGGCCCATTCACGCCAGTAAAAAGGACGAAGAATAAGCAGGGTAATAAAAAACAAGGGAAAGCTGATAATGCTCGAAATTGTTATAAAGGAAGAAACGCATAGCCAGAATGCCGCTACGAAAATCTGGTTAAGACAATTGTCTTCCCGGTAAATATCCAGCAACTTATAAGTCGAATACAATACAAACACATTGGTAAATGCCTGTGGTGTTAACTGTGTTGGATTAATGGCAGCAATACATACCGCCAGGTAGATAAAAACCGGGAAATAATTTTGCTTTTCAACTACTTCCTGTTTCACTGCAATAAGACTGATAATCAAGCCTCCTAAACCTACGAAAGCATAATTCAATAAAACAATGAGCGCTTTGTTTTGAATTTTATTTGCAAAAAAGTTGTAAAAAAGATTGGGATAATTATTGGTTTCAACGCCTTTTGGAGCAAAACAGGAAGCAATAACGCATATCAAAAAGAACGCTGTTAAAAAGGCTATTCCGCCCCTTATCCCTTTATTTAAAGCACCTGCAAACAAATTGGTTTGTTTATAAAATATTGTTATTTTTGTTCCGGTAAACTTACTAATTCCACAGGACAAAAAACTTAAAATAAACACGATATGACAACTTTGTTAATGAGCTTAATGGTAACTTGGACAGATATTTTTGAAGGAATAGGAACATTTTTTCAATGGTGTTTTAAGGGCATGCGCGTTATGGGCCACGGTCCGAATGTTGTTATCTGGATATTGATCATAGGCACACTTGCGTATTGGATATTGCGTTTAACCAAATTTAAAAAGGAAGCAAAACGCAACGGAACGATCGAATAATTATAAACGAACATATTGATAATCCTCTGTCGTAACCGGCCGGGGATTTTTTATTTGTATCCCTTTCTTATATCAAAGAGAAAGACATTGCTAAAGGCTATTGATGATTTCAGCCGCCTTCTCAAGGGTTTCGTCTTTTTTAGCGAAACAAAAACGAAGCAATTTATTATCGGTTTGTTTATGATAAAATACCGAAAGCGGAACAGACGCCAGTTTCTTTTCCCTGGTAAGGCGAACGGCAAAATCTGCATCTTTTTCCGCGCTTATTTTTTTGTAATTCACCAGTTGAAAATAAGTTCCCGTGCAAGGCTCTATTTCAAAGCGGGAAGAAGAAATCAGTTGCCTGAAGAAATCGCGTTTCTGCTGATAAAAGTTTTTTAACTCAAGGTAAGTTGATGTGTCGGCGAGGTATTCGGCCAATGCGAGTTGAAAAGGATGATTAACGGCAAACACCAGGAACTGATGCACCTTTCTGAACTCAAGCATTAACGAGGCAGGCGCGGCAACATAACCAATTTTCCAGCCGGTGGTGTGAACGGTTTTCCCGAACGAAGAAACAATAATAGCCTGCTGGCTGAGTGCTTTATAAAGCGCAACGCTTTGGTGGGGCTTGTTATCAAATGCCATGTGCTCATATACTTCGTCGCTCACTACCAAAATATTGGCGCCGCTTACCAGACTTTCCAGTTCCTTCAGATCGTCCGATGAAAGAGTGGTACCGCTGGGATTATGAGGTGAGTTAATGATGATCATTTTAGTTTTAGGTCCGATCTTTTTCTTAACAACATTCCAGTCGATAGAAAAACCAGGATAGGTCAATTCTACAGGTACCGCAATGCCGCCATGGAGTTCAATGGCTGGCACATAGCAATCATAAGCGGGTTCAAATACGATTACCTCGTCGCTCTTATTTATAAACGCCGCTATGCAGGTGTAAATGCCCTGGGTAGCGCCTGCAGTAATGGTTATTTCAGTGTCGGGTGAATAGGTCTGCCCGTAACAGGTTTCTATTATTTCGGCAATTCTTTCCCTGAGTTGGATAACGCCCTGCATGGGTGCGTATTGGTTAAAGCCCTCCTGCATTTGCTTTTGAGCAAGTTTCAGTAATTTGGGTGAGCAGGCAAAGTCGGGAAAGCCCTGCGAGAGGTTAATGGCATTGTGTTCGCGTGCCAGACCACTCATAATGGTGAAAATGGTGGTGCCAACATTGGGTAATTTGCTGTCTATCTGCATGAATCAATTAGAAATTAATTGCTACAAGATGCAAAAAAATTGCTATTTTTGCTACCCCAATTGGAAGGTAGATTTTAGAAGTGAGATTTATGATTTGGTAACCGGATTTAAATCTAAAAATCAGAAATCTTAATTCTTAAATAAAAAAGGGTCCTGTGGCCGAGTGGTTAGGCTCAGCTCTGCAAAAGCTGCTACTCCAGTTCGAACCTGGACGGGACCTCGAACGAAACCCTAATAGAGCAATCTATTAGGGTTTTTAGCTGCCTGTACATTCCATTTACGAAGTATGAAACTCGTTCTATTAGGTCGTACGGCTCAAGTCTTTTTCCATAAGTTTTGGATAAGTATAGGCGGCCATTTTTATCAGTTGATTTCCATTCCCCAACTTTAGAATTATTTACGATTAAGCCTTCTGCTTTATCACCATTTTTCTGTACGTAAACGCATTTGCCGTTTATTTTCCCATTACTATAAGTTTCCTGTTTTTCTATTTTAGCAACCTCCGATGTACTTTTAAATTCACAAAAATATTCGGTCCAAATTCCGTCTTTTTCGTTGACTTTATAAGAACCTTCGGTCGTTTTAAATTTTGGATTCATAGGGCAATATTTTAACCATTTCCCATTTCTGTCTCCATTATTATCATAAGTTTCTATTTCTGTACTTCCATTAACTTTATATTGCCATTGACCAATCTTTACATCGTTTTTATAGGCGCCGGTAGTAATGATTGAACCAGTTTCCGAAAATTCCTTATAAGCCCCATTTTTTACGCCGGCAGCAGTCCCATAATACTCTTCATGAATTTTTGTTTTTTTAAAATCATAATATGATTTCAATAGTTGTTGTGATCGCAGAGTAGCACTTGTAAAAAAGGAAATTACAATGGACAGTATAATTTTTAGTTTTAAATCGTGCATATGTTTTTATTAAATTGTTTCTATTTCCATCGCATCTAATACAAATTTAATATTATCTTTATAATACGTTGTACTTAGTTTAGAGCGATATTTGGCAGCCCTAAGCGGCTTTAAAAAAGAAAAAGGCCGTTAAGCCTGCAAAATTACCAGTTCGTTAAAAAGGCCATATTGTTGCAGTAATGTTGCAGTAGAAACGGTTAGTGTTTCTTAATCACTTGATAATGAGTCTCGGAATCGTTTAGGTTCGTACCTGGACGGGACCTCGATAAATGCAAAAGGCTTCAACGTTAGTTGGAGCCTTTATTGTTTCGTGCAGGAGCGTCAAGCTCTGCTTGTAAGCGCAGGCAGGAAACTATAAAGAGCATCGCACGAGCGATGCTCTTTTGCATTGTGACTCAGGGCATGCCCGACAGATCAACGGAGTTAACCGCGGGACCTCGATAAACGCAAAAGGCTTCAACTATGGTTGAAGCCTTTGTTGTTTCATGCAGATGCACTTCGTCGCGAATCTGTGATTTTTGTAAACTATCCCCTTCCTTATATAATACTTCACGCTAGGGATACGCTCACCTTTGAGTAATCATATTATACAAAACTATCATCATGAAAAATCAAACTTATTCAAAAGACAACAAACGCTTTTCCCGTTTTATTCTACTATTTATTATCTCCAGCTTTTTTATGTTTACTCCTGCAAAAGCACAGGTAAATGTTAGTGTTAATATTTCTTCGCAGGCCTTGTGGGGTCCCGTGGGTTATGATTATGTTGAATACTACTATTTACCTGAAGCAGATGTTTTTTATTATGTGCCAACAGGTCAGTTTATTTATCTGAATGGCGGCGAGTATGTATTTGTAAACAATTTACCATCGAGTTACAGTATTAATTTATACTCTACCTATATAGTTGTTGTTAATGAGCCAAAGCCTTATTTAAAACATAACGTTTATTTCACAAAGTACAAACCATACAAACACTCAGGCAGGAATCATGGTTCTATCAGAGACAGTAATGATGAAAAATATTTTGTAGTGAAAGGTCATTCAAAACATGGCGGTTCGGGTCAAAAACAAAATGGCAAAAATTCTGAAAACAACAACAAAGGCAATAAATCTCAGGGCGACTTTCAATTTAACGGAGAAAAGCAAGGTGGCGGCCAAAAACACGGAGGCGGTAATAAATCCGGTGGCGGGCAAAACCAGGGCGGCGGTGGTCATCAAGGCGGTGGCGGCGGT